>JAAENI010000220.1 GCA_024224595.1 Hyphomicrobiales bacterium | reverse complement strand
TCTACTCATAATCCAGCAGAAATGGCTCGTGCGTGTGCTAATCTTGCTGCACAAAACCTTATTGCAGTACCTCATATTGCCGCTCGCCGGTTAGTCAACAGGGCAGATTTGGAAGAGCGGGTAAAACGATATGCCGATGCCGATGTCACCGATGTGTTGGTGATTGGCGGTAGTCCCGATAAAGTTGCTGGGGATATGACTTCAACGATGGAAGTGCTTTCAACCGGTATTCTGGATGCGAATGGCATAACAAAAATTGGCGTCGCAGGTCATCCTGAAGGTTCCCCGGATTTCACCGATGAAGTGGCAATAGCTACTCTGCGCCTGAAGAAACAATTTGCCGAGCGCAGTGATGCCAGGGTCAGGCTTGTTACACAATTTGGTTTTGATCCGGAATTATTCATTAACTGGGCAGAGACTTTGAGCGAAAATGGCATCGATTTACCGGTTCATCTGGGCATTGCGGGCCCCGCCAAAATAACAACACTGATCAAATATGCAGCTATGTGCGGCGTTGGAAATTCGATCGGTTTCCTCAAGAAACGTGCGTCAGTTCTCACAACGTTGATGACCAGTCATTCACCAGAGGGTGTAGTTGGCCCCATCGAAAATCATGTAATGGCTGCAGAAAAAACTGCGATTCGTGGCATTCATGCTTTTCCATTTGGCGGTATGAAAAAGACAGCAGAATGGTTGCAGGAACGTGGGAGCTGGGAACGTTCAACTGAACGATTTCAAATAGCAAACCAGGTCTGATTTCGTAGTTTTGAGCCCACAGTTACAATATTAAATTGGGCTTTAGGCTGGAAGTTGTATACCATAGCTTCAAAACGACTAATCAATGCTCCTGAATTTCATCTTGCAATCAGTCAAATAATGACATAAAGATTTCTTTATATCTATTGAAATTTGTCGATAATAAATACCTGATTCCGGATTTGAAAAATCAGGCATCAATTTTTGGAGAATAATTGGATGACCCACACCCTCGTCGCATCGGCTACCAAAGAAATAATAATTGGATTTGACCAGCCGTTTTGTGTGATCGGTGAACGAATTAATCCAACCGGCCGCAAAAAACTGGCGGCAGAAATGAATGCCGGAAATTTTGAAACCGTCAAAGCCGATGCGCTGGCACAGATGGCTGCCGGTGCAACGATGCTCGACATCAATGCCGGGGTTACTGCCGTCAATCCCAACGAAACTGAGCCACCCCTGATGGTTCAAACTTTACAAATAGTCCAGGAACTTGTTGATCTTCCCCTTGCAATCGATTCATCTGTGTCATCTGCAATCAAGGCAGGATTGGAAGTTGTCAAAGGTCGCCCGCTAGTGAATTCGGTGACAGGTGAGGTCGAAAAACTCGAAGAAATACTGCCACTGATCAAAAAGTATGATGTGCCAGTAGTTGCTATTTCCAATGATGAAACCGGTATCTCCGAAGACCCGGATGTGCGCTTTGAGGTTGCAAAAAAAATTGTCCAACATGCGGCCGATTATGGAATCAAACCCCATGATATCGTCGTTGACCCGCTGGTAATGCCAATCGGCGCAATGGGAACCGCTGGTCAACAGGTATTCGCACTGGTTCGAAGGTTACGAAATGAACTTGGTGTCAACACCACATGTGGCCTGTCAAACATCTCATTTGGACTGCCCCATCGCCATGGTATCAACGCCTCGTTCATTCCGATGGTCATTGCTTCAGGCATGACTTCCGCTATTATGAACCCCTGTCGACCGCAGGAAATGGAAGCTGTACATGCCGCGAATGTTTTGTCTGGCACTGATGAAAACTGTTCCCGCTGGATCAAGACCTATCGAGATTACAAGCCTGCAAATGCAGGTGCTCCAGTTGTAGCACCTGCAGCAGCATCCCAGGAAAAAACCGGCGGTCGGCGTGGTGGTCGTGCTGCAAGACGAGGTGCTGCAGCATAAATACACCCCCATCGAAATCCGAAAACCGGCGGAAAATGAGAACATATGATCGATGATACTGATCCACTTGTCTTGTTCATGCCTTCAGGCAAGCGTGGGCACTTTCCGGTTGGCACGCCAATTCTGGATGCAGGGCGAGAATTGGGTGTTTATATCGAAAGCGTATGTGGAGGTCGCGGAATTTGCGGTCGTTGTCAGATTGAAAACCAATCGGGAAATTTTGCCAAACATGGCATAACCTCTTCCCAAGACAGCATTTCTCCTGTGGGCGCCAAAGAAAAAAGATATGCGGACAAAAGGGAACTAAAACCTGGCCGAAGATTATCTTGCTCTGCTACAATTCAGGGTGATCTGGTCGTCGATATTCCAGCTGACGTGCAGGTCAATGCACAGGTTGTGAGAAAAGCGGATGATGGGCGCCATATCGATCGAAATCCGGCTATCCATCTGTGTTACGTGGAGGTTCCCGAACCCGACATGCATAATCCGCTGGGAGATTTTGATCGCCTGAAGACCGAGCTTGTCAAAGACTGGGATAGTGTTGATGGCGACAGTTCCAACCTTGAAGATTTAACTATTGACCATCACTTGTTGACTCGCCTGCAACCTATATTGCGCAAAGGCAAATGGAAGGTCACTGCTGCCATTCATAAAGATGGTGGTGCCACCCGCCCTACCCTGATTGGTCTTTATCCAGGATTGCACAATGAAGCCTATGGCATAGCCTGTGATATAGGTTCAACCACAATTGCGATGCACCTGGTATCTCTGTTGTCAGGGGCCACCATTGCCACAAGCGGCACATCAAATCCTCAAATTCGCTTTGGTGAAGATCTGATGAGCCGGGTATCCTGGGTCATGATGAATCCTGATGGCCGCGAAGCAATGACCCTCGCCGTTCGAGACGCATTAAATCAATTGATTTCTCAGGTTTGTAGTGAAGCAGATATCGAGGCTGATGATATTCTCGATATGACTTTCGTCGGCAATCCAATTATGCATCATTTGTTTTTGGGCATTGACCCGACCCAATTGGGAGTGGCCCCTTTCGCATTGGCCATTTCCAGTTCCATCCAAATGTTTGCCTGCGAACTTGACCTCAAGGTAAATCCAGGTGCCCGTGTCTATGTATTGCCATGCATCGCCGGCCATGTCGGTGCAGATGCTGCTGCCGCTACCCTTGCCGAAGGGCCTCACCGCCAGGACGATCTGATGTTGCTGGTCGATGTCGGTACCAATGCCGAAATTGTTCTGGGCAACAGGCTGAGAACAATTACAGCTTCTTCACCCACTGGTCCAGCATTTGAAGGGGCTGAAATTTCCTGTGGCCAACGCGCTGCTCCTGGGGCCATTGAACGCGTTCGTATCGACCCGGAAACCCTTGAACCACGAATTCGCATCATTGGTGTTGAAAAGTGGTCCAATGAAGAGGGTTTTGATGAAGAGGCTGAAAAACACGGCATTACCGGCGTTTGCGGGTCTGGGATTATTGAAGTTGTTGCAGAAATGTATCTCACCGGCATCATCACTCATGATGGTGTAATCGATGGAAAAATGGCAGCAAAATCAGACCGGATTATCGCCAACCAGCGTACATGGTCTTATGTTTTATGGAACGGTACTCAACAACTGACAATCTCACAAACCGATATTCGCGCCATTCAACTGGCAAAAGCAGCGCTTTATGCCGGAATTCGCCTGCTGATGGACAAAATGCAAATCAAATCTGTAGACCAGATTCGCTTCGCCGGTGCGTTCGGATCATTTATCGATCCCAAATATGCGATGGTTATCGGCCTAATTCCCGATTGTGAACTAGACAGAGTCCATGCCGTTGGCAACGCTGCTGGTGTGGGCGCCAAAATGGCTTTGCTCAACCAGGATCATCGTCGCGAAATCGAAGAAACCGTACAAAAAATCGAAAAAATCGAAACCGCACTCGAACCTGATTTCCAGCAACACTTTGTCAATGCCATGGCTTTGCCAAACAAGGTAGAACTATTTCCAAAACTGGAAAAACAGGTGAAACTGCCCGATGTCAATACGGGTAGTCTGGGTGACACAACTGAATCATCTCGCCCAAAACGAAGACGCAGAACTCGCGCCAATTAAAACTCGATTTCGAAACAAATTCCTTTGATTATGCTGTCGTGACCACAGTTAAATTCATCGTCAACAATGCACCCTGCTTGGGTACATCGCACACAGAGATTACTGTTCTGGCCGGCGAATATTCCCCAGGAAATCGACATAAACCAAATTCATCCGATCAAAATCGCTCATGTTTATCAAAAACACATTGATGTGAAGCACATGTGCAAGATCGGAATTGGCAAAGGTCAGTAATAGATCAAAAGATTCCATTATTTGTCTGGTTTATGCCCCAATATCCGTACCCGCAAGTTCTCCGGTCTTCGGATTGACGCCTGCTATTGCACTAGCAGTTTGTCTGGTTTGCATTAATCTGCCCACTGAATAATAGATGCGTCATTATTCATGCAACCAGTTTTGATAACCGCTTGCAGTTGTGAGCCAGGGCGATCAGCGTCCACTCGTTTTTAACATTCTCAATGCCAC
>JAAENI010000219.1 GCA_024224595.1 Hyphomicrobiales bacterium | reverse complement strand
AGGCCTGGCTTTGTTACCTGATCATGGGAGCGCTAAACAACGCTATCCCGTTCTCTCTCATTTTTTGGGGACAAACGAGCATCGGCAGCGGTCTGGCTTCAATCCTGAATGGCACAACAGCAGTATTTGGGGCGGTTGTCGCTGGAATTCTACTTGTTGATGAACCTCTCACAGCTCGCAAAATTGTCGGTGCACTTTTCGGTTTTCTGGGTGTTGGTGTGATCATGGGGCTTGATGCACTAAATAATTTTGATCCCAGAAACCTTGGCCAACTCGCCATTCTGGGGGCGGCGCTTTCCTACGCATTTGCGGGCGTTTGGGGAAAGCGTTTTCTGTCAGATTATCCGCCGATCATGAACGCGTTTGGAATGCTGGTTGGTGGTACCGCCCTGATGGTCCCGGTTGCATTTTACGTGGAAGGGGTACCATCTTTCACAATGTCATTGGATATTTGGGCCAGCTTGTTGGCTGTGGCGCTACTATCAACAGCGGTAGCCTATCTTCTCTACTTCGAAATCCTCGTACGCGCAGGGTCGGCAAACCTGATGCTTGTTACTCTACTTATTCCACCCATAGCTGTTGGATTGAGTTACACATTCCTTGGCGAAAGGCTGGGTAGCGAGGCGGGATATGGATTCGCTCTTATTGCATTTGGTCTGGCGATAACAGATGGTCGGATTTTGAAATGGTTATTGGGAAAGCGAAAAGCCAAAGCGTAGTGCAATGTCTGCATCAGGAGTACACGAACGTTGCCCCAATGGGCTTAAGCCAGAATTTTGTGCGCAGAATAGACAAAAATGAAAGAAGCGGAAATCCCCATCAATGCAAAAATCGATATAATGATGTTAGAAATTGGTAGGCTCATAACGCTAACGATATCTACCTTTTTTTGAATAACAATATTCCTGCCGTTGGTGACGAGCACATTCACCTGATTAAGCAATAAATCTGAAATGTGCCCAGTGTCATTTGGCTGTCGGAACTGGTCGCTCCATTTGAAGCTTTGGGTAATATTTGCGAGTTTCAACCCATGCAATATTTCCATCATATACCTGAATTTCAAACCTGATCGGGTAACCTGTGGCAACCTCTACATGCATTAGTACTTTTCCAATCGGCAAACGACCCCTCTCATTATCGAAATAGCGGTCATACTCGTAAGTTTTTAACTTTGACGAACCCGCTGGTTGATGATCAAGGCAACGAGCAAAACCGATATGTATTTCACTAGTAGGTGCTAGCTGAAGCAGGTCGTTGTCAAGCAGATTTAACTTGAGCTGCGATATTTGATTAGGTTTTGACCAGTTCCCTTCAACATTCCTAAACCATACCAAGTTACCTAGAATTGTTGTTTCTGTTCCTCCACCATGATTTTGCACCCCATGGAATTTGTAATTCACGGCACGTGGCGAAACGAACTTACCGGATATGCTGGATATACCACTCAAAGGTAGTCCCGTGATTTCAAACGTGAATGGAATGCTATTTTGCGAAAATTGCAATAATTTAATCACGCTTTCACGGCAATTATCATCAGATTCCCTGACTGCTTGATTAAAAACCCTTATCGAATTATCTTTCCGTGTTACAGGATCAACCGAAGGGGGGACTATACGTATTGACTGATCGAACCTAAAGGAAACTACCATTTTTATAAACTCAGCCCAGTTTCCGTCTCGTTCGAACCTGACAATGCGACCGGACTCTTGGTCTTCATAAATCGTGTGTCTTTCATTATTTTTGTCAGATTTCTCGGAAAGCTGAGTTGGGGTGTATGAGTATTTTATCAGATTTGTGAACTGATGCTCGACAGCTTCACCACAAGTTGCGTTTTTAACAAGGTAAAAATCCTCTGGCATACCTATCGAGTACGACCAACTGGTGCCGAATGGCCCCTCCCAGCCTAATGAATCATTTTTCCAGCTATTGCCACCAATGTAAATTGTTTCTCCACTCGTCAAACCGTTTGACACCCTGACTGTTTGATGTTTTCCAACGCCAGGAGCTATCTTTCCGGCAGTTTGACGGACAAAGTTGATATTCCATTCCTGTTTTACGTAATGAAATGGGCCGCTCAGCCAAAAACCACTCAGTAATTCTCTGACCTTGTCATTGCAATCAGCAGACGCTGTTGAAGGGAAACCAAACAATAAGAGTAAAATCAAAGGCTGTATTCGAATATGCATGGCTTCACCTAAAATAAAAAAATATGGCTTAACAATGAAAAAAACAACTTCTATACGCAGGTGATTGGAACATTCAGCTTACGACATGAATACAATGTCTGCAAAGAGCGGTGACCCAACAAGTGGAAGTGAGGCCGTTCGAAGGATAATTGCCAACCCTGACTGCTTTCAACCTGCCAGAAATAAAAGCTGAACATTTCAAGATTTCCGCACGGGGCAATACCGTCCGTAACCCTAGGTGATGTGTTGACAGCATCTTCCAATGTCATTAGCATGCTAATGATAACTCAATGGGTGATGAAGGAGGTGTTGGCAATGACGGGGAAGATCAAACTCGACGAAAATGATGTTTTGGTGGTTATCGATGTACAAAAAGATTTTTGTGCCGGCGGTTCGCTCGCCGTGCAAAATGCTGATGCAATTGTCGCGCCGATCAACAGTCTGATGAGCAAATTCGATAATGTGGTGATTAGCCAGGACTGGCACCCGGTTGGGCACAAGTCATTTTATACTTCCCACGAAGACAAGAATCCTTTCGAAGTCACAACGATGCCATATGGGGAACAAATATTGTGGCCTGAGCATTGCATTGCCGGCACAACAGGTGCTGATTTCCATTCTGAGCTGGATACGTCGAAAGCCAAAGCTATCATTCGCAAAGGGACCAATACGCAGATTGATTCATATTCCACATTCTTTGAAAATGATCGCAAAACGCCTACCGGCATGGCGGGATACTTGCGCCAAAACGGGTTCAAGCGAATATTTCTTTCCGGAATCGCAACGGAATACTGTGTTGGTTTTTCCGCTACTGACGGTATCGAAGAAGGCTTTGATGTCTATGTTATTACAGATGCAACGGCATCTTTTGACAATGAGGATTACGAGCCGATGCACAAGCGTTGGGACGAATGCGGTGTCACCAAAGTTACGATGGATGAATTGAGCAGCTAGACCGTTTCTGATTGGAACAGGCTCTTTTGTTATTTCAGCATCAACATCCTATTTCAGACCATCTTTACCTATCGCCTCTTCTGCCTTCAGACCACCTACCCGTGGCAACGGGCGTCCACTATCGGTTACGGCCACAGCTACCATAATCTCATTGGCGCGAGGTGAGTCGTTCAACCGTACTTCAATGCCGTCAAAATGTGACCTGACATAAGCCGCATCCTTGTGCCCAAGGGGAACATCAAGGGGTTGACCTGGCCCGCCCATTTTTTTGGATGAGGGTACCAGGGCTGCTCCTTTTTCGACGGCTTTGCGCAATGGAGCACCTAATTTTGGATGTAAAATTGCAGCTGCGTGTTCCAGTTCTCCATTTTCTCCAACCATTGCCGCTTTGCCATAACCTTCAGCCTCAGCCGGAGAAATTCCTAGTGCGGCGACACATTTTTCACCAAGCAAACCGCCCAGCATCGCCCCTGTATCCATCAGCAGGGTCAAATCTTCATTATATTGTGAAGCAAACGGGTTGTTAATTACCGCCACAGCCACGGCTTTGCGGGTTGGCGGGTTGATCGGTTTTCCCATTTCCAGATGAGTTTCTTCGACCCAGACTGCGGTTTTTCGGATTTCAATATTCATTTCAGGCCGTCCTTTCCTATGATGTCTTTTGATTCCAGTCCCCCGGACCGCGAATGGATGCGAGGTCCGGTGGTCATAACCAGTGCCAGGAGCATTTCGTCAGAGCGGGGAGAATCGTTCATGCCAATTTCCATCGAGTCGAAATGACTGCGCACATAGGATGCATTGATATGTGTGATCGGCACATCCAGCCGCGCGCCCATTGCGCCAACCTTTTTCGCAGAAGGTACGATGGCTTTTGATCCACCAATCAACTCACGCATAGCGTATCCACCAGGCGCATGCCAGAGCGCTCCGTGTTCCAGTTCTCCTCCCGCCCCGACCAAAGAACCTTTGCCATAGCCCTCAACCAGTGCAGCATCGCCAATTGCATCAACGAGCTTTGCCGCCATTTTTAAACCGAGCGGACGAAGGTCGTCCATAAATCCCTGAATATCCTCCACATACTTTCCCGCAAACGGGTTTTTTACTACCGCCAGTGCAGCAGCCCGGCGCAGTGGAACATTGCTCACAGGTCCACCTTCATGGAATATTTCTTCGACCACTGTCGAGATTTTGCGGACAATCAAATTAGACATTTTCTACCTCTTTGAGTTTATCGGGTAATGGTACAGTGATAGTGCCGACGAGTTGTTGATGCCCGCACAAAGTCAATGAAGCAGCCTCTATTTGCCCATCATTGAGCATACGGTTGGCAACTTTTACCCCGGTATCAAGCGCATCGGCAATTTCGTTTTCATTGAGCCGCCCTACAAAAGTAACGACTTCACGTTCCCCCAGGTCACTATCAGGTTGCAATAAATTGGCAACCTCACGTTTTATTTGCGGGTGTCGGGGTAAATCAACAGCGTTGGCGATCAAAGTGGCGGCAACATCGGCTGACGCGGCGCTCATTCCCAAGACAGTAACGCTTTCGGCGATGCCCAGCGAAAGACTGCGGCCACCCTGCCCGCTGGTGGCAATTCCACTTATGCCAGCTTCAAAGGGTATTTCTATCTTCCCAAGGTTTGCATAGTCCAATCCAGCAATTGCGGCTGAATAGGAATAACCGGGCGCAAGATGTAAGGCAATATCACCGCCATTGTTGACAAAAGCGCGGGTCAGCTTTGTCGCGTTGAGCATGGCAGAGAGGATTTCATCAGCGACAGCACCAGCTACAGCAGCCATCCGGGTTACAAAGACACTTTTCGCGTGTGAACGTATTGCAGCATCCATGCGTTTGGCTATTTTTCCAACAGGAATTTCGCTCTCCGTCAAGACCCGGGACCTTAACAAATGCAGTTCTGCAACAAGCTCGCTCAAAACGGTGTCAAAGCGGGCAGCAGCAGCCTCAAATGCCCGACCTCGATCACCGGTCCGAGTCGATTCCGCTCCTATGATAAGATCAATGGGACCATGTTGCAGATGCAACCGACTGCCATCGCCCATTAAGGATGCAACGGGCCCGCTCAATGTTTTGCTTTCCAGCGGAAATTGTTGGCGTCATTTGGATTGCTGCCCTGATCAATCTGATCAACTTTGCGAACATCCTCAGTGACCACGCTTTCAATTGGTTGAACTTCACCCATGTGACCGCCTAATGTTTCGTAATCAGACAAGCGCATGGTAAATTCAATCGGTGCGACCAGAGCTGGTGTCGGCACATAGCCAAATGCGTTACTCGGCATATCCAAAACATCAGCCATCACCGTAATACCGCCGCCAGGCCAGACATAGGCTTCCGCCCCACCACACGAAACGAAAGTCAGCGAGTCTTTTACAGAATTAGTCAGCCGGACCGGATTTTCAGTGACGCCAGCACGCAATGACCCCCCAGCCCCACCCATAAACAATACTGAACAAATTGATGGCTCACAGTTTTCAGCGATCCTGTCAGCTGAAACCTGCAGTCGCTCCGGAATATCCATCTCAACAGGTTTAAGCTCTTTATCGAGTTCGAAATAGGCGACCTGTTCGCCTGTTGTTGACACCATTAGCAACCTGAGGCCCTCCCAGGCGACTTTGGGATCAGAGTCTTTTAAAATCATCAGCGGGTCTTCAATATCAGTACCACCCCAGCCAGTACCAGCTTTCGCCACCTGAAAATAACGACCAGGTGTCGAGCGGCGCCCTTTGATGCGTATGCCGGAAGGTGGAACATTCAGAAGTCTGCCCGCCTGATGCTCAGACATTTGACCTGTAATATGATCATCAACAATAATGACTTCATCGACGTGCTGAGCCCATTGTGCAGCAAACATACCAATCGCCGCAGAACCACAACCAACACGCATCAGTTTTTCTTCAACACCATTGACGATGGGTGCTCTTCCTGCCTGGATGACGACGGTTGCCCCATCGTCGATTGTGACTTCGATTGCTTCACAATTACATAACTTTAAGAGTGCATCACAGGTTACACGGCCTTCTTTTTTACTGCCTCCCGTCAGATGCTCAACACCCCCAAGCGATAACATTTTCGAACCGTATTCACTGGTCATGATGTGACCAATCGATTCCCCGTCAGCGCGAACAATCGCGCGTTCGTGACCGATGTGACGATCCGTATCGATCTTGACCTTGACACCACAATAACTGAAAATCCCCTCAGTCACGACAGTCACCATATCGACACCCTCGACCTCCTGGCTAACAATAAAGGGGGCCGGTTTATAATCGGGATAGGTTGTCCCGGCGCCAATGGCCGTAATGAACGGACGACTGCCCTGAAGCAAGTCGCCATCCCAGTCATTTCCCTCACCACCTCGCATAAAGGGGACAGCCCTGACACCCTTTTCCTGGGCACTTTCAATGATGGTCAGTGGATCGAGGCGCACCAGGTCACCGTTGAGATTGGCGTATCTGTCACATGCCCCTGCTTTGCCGTCAGCGATGTAACACATCACCGGGCAGGCATCGCACCGAGTTTTTTCAACAGCTTCTGTCTCTGCCATCCTATTTTCCTTTGAGCGCGCTCATTAAAACATTCGGAGTTGCCGGAACCTGGCGAATTCGCACAGAACACGCATCATAAATGGCGTTTAATATTGCTGGTGCGGTTGGAATGAGAACATGTTCGCCAAGGCCCTTGGCCCCATAGGGTCCGTGAATATCCGGATTCTCGATGATTATTGTATCAATAGAGGGTATATCACCAGATGTTGGAATCAAATAATCATGAAGATTCTCAGTACGCCCCGGCAAATATTCTTCCATCAAGGCCATCCCGAGACCTTGGGCGATACCACCCTGAACCTGCCCTTCGACCAGCAGCGGATTAATTGCGCGACCGACATCATGTGCTGCTGTAAATCGCAAGGCTTTTACTGATCCAAGTTTGGTATCAACCTCCACCACCACAAGATGGGCGGCATAGCCAAACTGTGCATAAGGTTCACCCTGCCCGTTCTCGTCGAGTGGTTTGGTCGGGGGGTCATAGGTTTCTGAGGATAAAATCACATACCCCTCGCTATCGACAGGCATGTTACGAAGATCAATTGTATGATTTTGATTTTGGTCACTGATTTCGATTTCACCAGCTGAAATTGTCAGTGTTGCATGCTCAGAGGCATTGTAACGTTTCAAGATTTGGCGTCGCATTGACTGACCCGACAATTTAGCGGCATTGCCAGTTACAAATGTTTGGCGGGATGCAGATGTTTTGCCCGCATCCGGCGTGATGTCCGTGTCTGCCCCCACTAATTCAAGCTGACTGACAGGCACTCCCAGAGCTTGAGCAAATATTTGCGCAATCACCGTATCTGCCCCCTGACCGACATCCATCGCGCCTTGATGCAGAACAACAGTGCCATCGATACGGATACCTGCTTTGATCGTCGAAGGATTTGGCAATGATGTGTTGCCGCAGCCATACCAACCGGCAGCGACGCCAACACCCAATCTTGTCGGCGATCCTGCTTCTACAGAGGCATTATTAAATGCTTCCACGTTTGCTCGTTCCCTATGCCAAGCCGTCTGTAATGCTTCCAGACAGGCCTTGATCCCGACACCCTGGGTAAATACCTGACCGCAAACAGTAGATTCGTTGTCCTGTATAGCGTTCAAAATACGGAATTCCAGGGCATCAATGCCCAGTTTTTCAGCCAGTTCATCAAATAGCGTCTCCTGGGCAATCGCAGATTGCGGAACGCCAAAACCACGGAATGCACCGGAGGGCGGGCAGTGTGTATGGATGCCCTTTGATTCAGCGCGATAGTCAGAAATCGAATAAGGACCTGATGCATGAACTGGTACGCGGTTGGCAACCGTTGGACCCCATGAGGCATAGGCGCCGGTGTTAAAGGTGCCGTAAAAATCGAAGCCGCAAATGCGGCCATCGCTTGTTGCGCCAATCTCCAGGCTAATTTCGGAGGGGTGGCGTTTTGTTGTCGATTGCATCGATTCGGTGCGCGAATAGGTCATGCGCACCGGCTTACCGGTCTTGATAGCGCCTAGCGCTATCAATGGCTGTAGGGAAATATCCAGCTTAGAGCCAAAACCACCACCAACGGCTGTTGGAATAATTCGGATTTTACTGGGATCCCAACCGAGAATAATCTCCATCGCCTCGCGATCCATGACTGGCGCCTGGGTGCAGGCGTGAATTTCTACTTTGCCGTCCTCAAAGGTGGCATATCCTGCCTCAGGTTCAATATAGGCGTGCTCGACAAAACCGCTTCGAAAGCTGCCCTTGACCGTAAAATCAGCTCGCTTCAGCGCGACATCTGCATCCCCGCATTTCACAAATCCCCCGCACATCACATTTCCTGCTCGCCCATCGTGAAGCAGCGGAGCATCTGTGGCCATTGCTTTTGATACAGTTTGTACCGACGGCAATTCGGTCCATTCCATTGGGAGTGATGCCATATCAAATGTACGCATCAGGTCAGGATCTCCAACTATAGCGGCGACGGCTTCTCCACGAAACCGGCTTTCCGTTTCTGCAAATACCGGCTGATCGGCAAAATTGGGGATGACGCCAAAACAGTTTTTCCCGGGAACATCAGCAGCTGTCAGCACCGCCTCAATTCCCGGAGTTCTCGCTACAAATGCATCCAAATCGCCAAATGAAAAAGCTGCATGGGCAAACGGGGAACGAACGGCGCGCACTGTCAATGTGCCAGGAGGCGCAATATCATCGCTGAACTTCTCACAACCATTCACTTTGGCCAGGCCGTCCAATCTGCGAATAGAAGAACCTACTTCTCCGGTGTATTTTTCATGGATCAGATCTTGATCCTGGGCTGCCTCTAGCACAGCATCTATGATCTTTCTGTACCCAGTACATCTGCACAACACACCGCCCAATGCCTCTTCAACTTGCTTTGTTGTGGGCGCATGGTTTTCACGAAGCAACGCCACCGATGTGACGATCATGCCCGGCGTGCAAATCCCGCATTGGGCAGCGCCCTTATTTTGGAAAGTGTTTGTCAGCCGAATGGCTGTACGGTCATTATTGACTAGCCCAATTAATGTCTCAACGCTCAGTCCTTGCGCTTGTTGAGTGGCTGTTAAGCAGGCGCAAACCGGTGCGCCATCGACCAATACCGTGCAGGCGCCGCAATCCCCGGCACTGCATCCGATCTTAACATCTCTCTGACCGAGCCTTTCACGCAGAGTTTCGGATAGGCGTTCGCCGCTCCATGCATGCGTGGTGACATCTGCACCATTCAGTTTGAAAGCGACCGGGTGCTGGATAACTGTTTTATCCATTAGAAAAACCTATCGATTTCAATGACGCCAACACGGAACGTTTGCAGAGTTCTTGCGCAACATCCAGGCGAAATTCACCGGACCCGCGAATGTCTGAAATTGGTGAAAGTACGTCAAGATGTTCGCCCCAAATCCGAGTATCCTTGGCAAGTTCATCATAGGTCATACCCAGCAGGGCAGCTTCAAGCCCCGGCAATCTGAGTGCGATTGCCGAACACGAGCCAACTGCAACATGCGCACCGGCAATGCGCTGTTGGGAATCTTTCCACACGAGTGAACTAACCATTGCAATTGAAATAACAAGATATTTCCGCGCACCCAATTTCAAAAAATGACCATGGGCGTTTTGGGGGTGATGAGGGACAAACACAGCTGTAACGATTTCATTTCCACGCAAATCAATCTCGCGTACACCTGTGATAAAGTCCGCCAGTGGCAACATACGTACACCGTTCACTGATGATAGCTCGACCTGTGCATTCAACGCCAAAAGCGGCGGAACACCATCGGCTGCCGGAGAAGCGTTGCAAAGATTACCGGCAACAGTTCCCGAATTCTGGATTTGCCGGGACCCAATTTCGCGTGCCGCAAGTTTAAGCCCATCAAAACATGTCGGCAAATCAGCTTTCAGAACTTCGGTCCATCGCGCCGCCGCACCTATTCTCCACCCTGTTTTATCATGCCTGATCGTGCGCAGTTCCGTAAGGCGCGATACATCCAGTAAATTAACCTTGGCCGCCTGATCTCCAAGAGATGGAACTAAATCTGTCCCCCCCGCGATGATTTTAACGTCACTTTGTGCAAGGAACGCCAGGGCATCTGTCAGAGAGTTTGGCACATTGTAGCCCATGTTTCAGTGCATGCCTAATTGTTTGTATACGAACAGAATAAACTGACATCTTGCTGGCTGTCAAATTTATTCTGAATATCACATGTTTCAAATCCGAATTGATAGTTGCTCTGGCAAACATCGGATTGCCATTTGAACGTTAAACAATACACATATTGTTTTTCAGGACCACGTTCAGTGTGCAGGTGCGAAGTGGCCGGTTTCCAATGAAAGCCGTGTGAGCAGAATTAAAATCTACCAACTACCCCATTCAATTTCATATTCATCAAAATCCCTCTCGCCAAATTATTGATCGTATACTAACATGATTGATATGGGCCCGCTGATCAACAAACCAATTTTTCGAAGCACAATCCTTTGGATTGGGATCGCGATATGCACTTTAGCTTTGACCCAGCTCGCTGCGGCCCACAAAGCCGAACAGGGGCTCATTTTATTGTTGCCAACTGACGTCTACATTACCGCAGGTGTCAGTACGTTCATTTTGACAGTTATTGTTGTTGCTCTTTTGCCAGTTGCCGTCACCAATGTTCTTTT
>JAAENI010000218.1 GCA_024224595.1 Hyphomicrobiales bacterium | reverse complement strand
TATATTTCTGGCAAATGCATTTGGGCTATCGAAATCGAATCTGGGCGATTGAATCATGTTGCCTGCTTTGAGAGTGCCCAACACATTGATGATTTCTCAATTTCATCCGATGGCACAAAGGTTGCCATCAGCGTAACATCAGAACTCTTTGTTGTGCCTTACGATAGAGAGCAGCTTGCCGAAGCCCGCCATCGCAACGATTTGATCGCGATGAGTGAGTGCGATCAGCTTGCTCCGCACCAAACAAATACTGGTGCCAGTGTCGTTGTCACCCAGGCTCGCTGGTCTACAGATGACACCCGTCTGGCCATAAATGTGAAGGCTCCGGTAAATGGTATCCAATCCGATCTGATCCGTTTTTATGATATTAGCAGTTGCCAATATCTTGATAAAATAGATGAGTTTCCAGCCACTCGTTTTGATATTGATGGCTATGATGACACCCCCTATATCCAAAATTTCAGCTATGATGGATCTTATTTATTCTCAATGGTAAGCTATACCCGCAATGATGGTTTCGGGCATCTGTACTTCTATAATACCGATCTACACCGGGCAGATAGCAAAGTCAACCCCATTGATGGCGAGTGCTGCTACCGCGACCCCCAATTTAGCCCCGATGGGCATTACATCATTTTTGCTTATCAACCCTATGTAGTTGATGCTGTTACGCAGCTATATTATGTGCCCTATGCCACATTGAGTTCGGGCGGCACTTTCGAACCCATCCCGCTGCCCGATGGCTTTTTGACCAACCGCACCGTCAAGCCACAGCCTGCTTTGCGACCAGCCGCATCGGGGCAATAGAAAAAACAC
>JAAENI010000217.1 GCA_024224595.1 Hyphomicrobiales bacterium | reverse complement strand
GTATCAGCGACAGGGCGACAACGGAGAGCGACGCCCGTATCCTCCCCGACTGTCTTCGGAGCGAATGACAGACCCGAAGTCAATGCTTCGCTTGTTGATCAATCTATCGATGAAGATCAGTCTGGCTGGAGCTACACGATTGACGATGGTACGTTCAGCGATGCAGATATTGATGATGTGTTGACGTTTAATGCAGCCCTTGCCAATGGCGACACATTGCCGGACTGGATCTCGTTTGATGCTGATACTCTGACTTTCTCCGGCACGCCGCCAAAGGACTATCATGGTTCGGATGAAATTGTTGTGACCGCATCCGATGGAACGGAAGAAGTGACGACGGAATTCACCCTCACTGTTAATGCGGAGGAAAATCAAGATGATTTACCAATGTCAGAACAGTTGTTTGAAACCAACCTCATTGGCACTAAACAGAACGACAAACTGCAGGGTACAGATGAAGACGATGTGTTACGTGGCCGCAAAGGCGATGATACTTTGAATGGGAGAGGTGGTGATGACGTGCTGATGGGAGGGCGTGGGCATGACACGTTTGTTTTTTCAGATAATTCTGATCAAGACACTATTCGCTGCTTCAATCAAAGTTTCGATTTTATTGATGCAAAAGGTGCGTTGAATATAAATTCTCATGAAGAAGTGTTTGCGTTTTTTGATACAAATGACGACGGTCTCGTTGATGGTTCAGATGGTCATTCACATCTCGATGAGCGGGACCTTATCCTGGAATTTGATGATGATTTCATTGACGGGAATGCAGACCATAATGTTCGGATTGCATTCACCCAATCACTTACCATTGACAACTTTGGTAATTATGATTTGATCTGACGATTATTGCTAATAGCCAGCAGCACTTTGGAGGGCATATTGACAAAACTACGGAGTATTTAGTAGTTGTGTATATACAGCGTGTGCTAGTAACAAGTTTTGGATAAGCGCCTTGAATATGGCAAATGTGAGGGTAACCACCAGCATTAGCAATTCTGGTGGTAAACAAAAACCGCCTTTGTTATCATGTTGGCATGAGCTGAAAATTCTTAAGGGTGCTGTGTACTGAAGTTGGTATTGCTTGGTTAAACATAAACAAATCCAAAACAATCCGTCCTGTTTAGATCCACTCAGGGAGGCTTTAAATAAGTCCCGCGCGACTTTTTGGTCCGTAGGATTGTTTTCGAGTGCGGTAAATATTTTGATGCTTACCGGGCCCTTGTTCATGTTACAAGTTTATGACCGGGTATTGACGAGCGGGTCGGTGCCGACGCTAGTAGCATTATTCGGTTTGGTTGCGACGCTCTATATATTTTTAGGCCTGTTTGATTTTATCCGCACCAAGGCTTTGTCTCGAGCAGGTTATAGATTGGATGTGGAACTGTCAGCACTCACCAAAAAGGCCTGGATATTTTCCGGTCTCACATCAGGCAATGACAGGCCAATCAATGACCTGTCAACCATTCGACAATTCCTTTGTTCCAACGGTCTTCCCGCTCTGTTTGATTTACCATGGGTGCCAGTCTATTTGACAATTGTTTATCTTCTTCATGTCTGGCTGGGGTTGTTGGCAACGGCTGGGGCGATTATTGTCATAGTAGCCACGCTGATCAATGAGTTGATTACCAAAACACCAATCAGGGAAGCAACATCTTGGGGACTCCAAGATGCACAATTTGCCGAAGGCTCAAACCGGAATGCCGAAGCGGTTATTGCTATGGGCATGGTCGGTAAGGTGACCCAACATTGGCAAGCCTTGCGTCACAAGGCCTTGGGACAGACTCAGTTGGCAGGCGCCAGATCGGAATTCATCACCGCGCTCACCAAGGCGGTGCGCATGTTGGTGCAATCCGGTATGCTGGCTCTGGGTGCCTATCTGGCAATCTATCAGGAAATTACACCTGGCACGATGATAGCTGCATCCATTCTTGGCGGGCGGGCGTTGGCACCGGTTGATCTGGCTGTTGGCAATTGGAAAAATTTCATTCGTGCAAGACAAGCCCGCAGCAAACTATCGGCTATGTTGGCTAGCAATGACAATGGGCAAGCGCTGGTAAAACTACCGGACCCCAAGGGCTATGTCTCGGTTTCTGATTTGCTCAAATTTGCACCGGATGCTAATATATCCTCATCAAAACATAAACCAATTCTTCAAGGAATTCATTTTGAGCTGGAACCTGGAGACGGATTGGGCGTAATAGGCCCTAGTGCTTCAGGCAAATCCTCGCTTGTGCGTTTGCTGGTTGGCCTGTGGATGCCGGACAAGGGATCGGTTCGCCTTGATGGAGCCACTTATAATCAGTGGGATCTGGATGTGGCAGGAAAACACATCGGCTATCTTCCGCAAAATGTTGAGTTACTTGCAGGCACTATACGCCAAAATATTGCTCGCTTTGACGATAGTGTCAGCGATGAAGAGGTTGTAGCCGCCGCGCAATTGGCAGGTGTTCATGATCTCATTCTAAATTTGCCGAATGGTTATTCAACTGATCTT
>JAAENI010000216.1 GCA_024224595.1 Hyphomicrobiales bacterium | reverse complement strand
TTTGTTCACCCTTGCTAATAATCGTAACGCCAAAGCTGCCGGGGCTTACTTTTTCAATCGGCTTAGTGAAGCTGGTAGCGTGATAGTTGATGGCGGTGTCAGTGACGCGAATATCGCTAATATGTTGGTTAACTGGCACATGATGCAGTTGGCCAATGGTATCTTGTAATCCAGATGATGCTGAGGCACTGGCGACAATGTGGTTTTGCGCGTTTCTCGCGATTTGTATATTGAGTTTAGATATCCCGATCCAGTAAAACATCGAACAGGATGAAAGAGTAATCAACAACGCGGCAATGGTTATGGTGCTTGCACCCGTTTGATTGCTTTTCATTGTGTTCTTGTTGGTTTCAGCAAGGTGCGAGTCAGGCTGCGTTGAACATCGGAAAAACCTTTTGCTGAGGCAGACAATGTCAAACTGATATAGCGCCTGGCTTCACTTGCTTGTTCAATTGTGAATTCAAGTTTTTCTATGCGAATAACGCCAGTGTCGCTGATGTCCTGCCAGCCATTGGCATCACAAGAGGCTCCTTTTTGGCGCATTTCAATGGCATGATCTTTGAGTCTAAAGCCAAAGTTTTCGTTACCGGTAGATGTGTTGAGTTGCCCATCTCGATTTTTGTCATAGGCGTAAACAATACAGCTGTTGGTGAGCTCATCAGGGTATTGAGAAATAGTTATGGTGTTTACAAATTCTG
>JAAENI010000215.1 GCA_024224595.1 Hyphomicrobiales bacterium | reverse complement strand
CACATTTTCTATCGAAATGCCTTTGCGTCCCAATAATAGAGCGATTGGTTGCCTCACTAATTCTGTTCCTTTGTAGCTGTTTTATGCAAGTATAACTTATTGAATAAAATCAAATGTGATTGGCTCGCCAAATAGCGTGCGGGGTAGAGGCTCGCGGAAAGGAATATCATGGGCGAAATTCGGTTTTGTAATACTTGGTTTAAGGAGTTGGTTATTTTGAGATCACTGGTGCACTTGAAATGTGAATCCAGCGTCCTGATCCCGATAATATTTATTGATACGCAATAGACTTGTTCAGTATAATACCTCGTGTAAGGGTACGTGATGGAAAATAAAAATCTTCTACTGCGTGATATCTGGCATCCTGAACGGTTGGATGACTACAAAATTCACTTTGCTCGCTGGAACAGCGAAGAACAACCGCTGCATGTATTCGCCCGAAGCATGGAGCAATGGGAAGGTTGGCAGCAATGGTATCCCGGGCGGAACGATTTCAACCGCTGCTATATTTTTTCGCTAATCCAAATACCTGGTTCTCCTGATACTTGGATGTTTGGCGGAGTATGGACAGTAAAAGATATAGTGACAACTGCTAATGGTGATAAATATTACGATGTTGAACTATCTGAACAACTGGCTCCTTTGATCGGTCGTCTCAAATTGTACAGAGTCCATAAAGGACGGGGCACCAGGCTAAAGCTCGAAAAGCATTACGATCAATTTGTAGTCTCTGAGATACTTGCCGAACGCTATACGGGACGTTCTTTTCCCGGTTATAATTCGATAAACTTGGGGTTTCAGGAACTTGAGGCCTTGATAAAAAATGATCGGCAGGATTGGTCTACTGCGCTCGGCCAGATAAAGGGCGTTTATTTAATAACTGACACAAAAACACAGATGCGTTACGTAGGATCGGCATATGGGGAATTGGGTCTCTGGGCACGCTGGAAAATATACGCTTCGATTGGTCATGGTGGAAACACAGGTATGCGCGATCTTTTGAAGGATCACGATCTTGAGTACTGTCGGCGATATTTCAAGTTTGCGCTTCTTGAACATCACGATTCACAGGTTGATAACCAGATCATTCTGGACCGGGAAAGCCATTGGAAGCAGGTGCTAGATACCAGGGATGGGGAAAAGGGACTGAATCACAATTAGTAAATGTGCACAAAAATCTGGAGCAGCATAGGTGATATGAACCCGTGACCCCATCATCGCGAATGTCTGAGTGTGAAGATCTTATCAGATTTCCTTTTTGAATTGCCAATTGGATCCAATAACCATGTGGTATTTTATTGTGGCGGATCGATAGTAATCGGTGTTGCAAATGGCGGTGAAACCGCAAAGGCCTGCTTGAAGCTTAATCCGTGCCAGGCCATTTGTGTGGCGCGTATCGGGCTAGCGTGGCAGATGATTGCGGTTTGTTGGTGATCGTGTGTGCGATCTGCAAGAATTGCGTCAATGCACTCCTCTACCCGTTGTTGAACGTCGCGAAAACATTCGCCATTGGGAGTGGAATTATTGTGGGTGTCTTGTAACCACAATTCACTTTCTTTCCGGTCAATATCCCTCCACGCCATGCCTTCCCAGTCGCCCATATGCATTTCCCAGAGACGATCATCGAAGGTTAATTCCAGACTTTCACGCGCTGCAATTTGTTGGGCCAGTTTTCTGCATCGAAGTGCCGGACTGGCGAAAATGCGGGTGAGGGGCGGTGTGTCGCTCAGAGCCTTGATTATCTGCTGATGGCCGATATCGGCAATATCCATATCGGTCCGTCCATAGCACACATTTGGAGGAATATCAGGGGTTGGATGGCGAAGGAAGATCATGCCCAAAGTACCGCCAGGGTTATCAATATCGCAATTTCTGCGACTTGTTCCATTGCACCCAGGCCATCACCGGTATAGCCGCCAATGCGCGATATCAACCACTGGAGCAGGACCCATGCAGCAATCAGAGCGCTAAGAACTGCAACAATGCCAGAGAATTCATCGCTTGCGATCGATAACAGAACTGCAAACATAAACATTACAGCCATAGATTTGTAAAAATCATCTTTCCCGATACCATCACGCACGGTGTCTGCCAATCCGGCTGGACGCGCATATTGAGCAAAGTGTATTGCCAATACCATGCTTCCACGGGCAACCGAATGGGCAAACAACAGGGCCAATGCGCCGCGCCAGGATGAAAGAGAAGCCAGTGCGCCAATGCGCAACGCAAAGGAAAAAAACAGCGCGGCTGCACCATAGGTGCCAATGGCACTATCACGCATGATATCGAGTATGCGTTCTCGATTGGAGGCGCCACCCAAACCGTCAAAGCAATCTGCCAGGCCGTCCTCATGCAGGCAACCGGTAATCAACGCGCCAAGGGCAATAGTGAGTGTTGCTGCCAGAACTGGTGATACAAAATGACTGGCGGTAATCCACATCAATGCGAGCGGAACGCCGATCAGAAATCCGGCAATCGGAAAGCCCACAGCGGCTTCATTTAGTTTTGGCGGGTGGTCATCTTTATCGAGATTGTTGATTTCAGGTTGTAGCCATGAGGGCAGGTGCACTACCGAGAAAAACTGCAATGCAAGCAGGGTGTCAGCCTTTAGTTTTTGCAACTGCTTCAATCGATGCTTTCCTTTTTAATCATCTTTGCCGCTGACGCCAGCTGATTCAAATGTCGCCATTTCATTGACCATGGCGCAGGCGCTACGCAACAGTGGAAATGCCAGCAACGCGCCAGTACCTTCTCCCAATCGCAGATCAAGGTCAATCAGGGGTGACGCACCCATTGCCTCCATCATCAAATGATGACCAGGCTCTTTTGAACGGTGGGCGAACACCGTGTAGGGTATTGCATCTGGCCTGGCGGCAAGGGCACACATGGCGGCAGCTGAAGCAATAAAGCCATCGACCAGAACAATGGCGCCCGCAGAAGCTGCACCAATGATGGCGCCTGCCATCATGGCAATTTCCAACCCGCCATAGGCCTGCAAAGCTTCCATTGGTAAAAGTTTGCCGGGTTTTCT
>JAAENI010000214.1 GCA_024224595.1 Hyphomicrobiales bacterium | reverse complement strand
GTCGGACTTGAGCAATTATTGAGAACAGAACTGGAATTGAGGTCGATATTTCGATCATTTGAGGCGAATATCGGGAATATTTAACGAAAATGATCGAAAAATCGGACCAATATCCAGTTTTGCTAACAGTGCTTGTGCAAGTCCGACAGACTGCTAGGGCCTGTTGACATTCAAGGTTATGGCATACAGGCAGATGGTCGAAATTACTGGGTTCCAGTCGATGCCGACATGTCCAGCAATAAAGGCCGTTTTGCTGATGTGGCCAAACAGTTAATAGCCCTGAACACTGTGAATGACAAGGAAATAGCCGATAAATCTTCGATGGTAATATTCAACGATACCGTGCGCACCTATCCGTTTAGCGAGCAGGGTCGTTGAATACACGATATCAACTATTATTAGTACCAATGTGCCTGTCCATTGGTTGATCTAGTGCGCATTATTTTTGAGAGTTAATCCTAACCGTTGTTGCATTTTTGCGCTGTCCAGCTCTTTGACGGCATCACGACCAATCCAACGGGCGGTTGCATTCTCGGATTCCGCTAATTTGACTGCGGTTTCAAGGGTTGGGACATACAGTAACGCCGATCTTTTTCCGATCTGCCTAAGAGCCCAGTTTACCGCCTTCTTTACGAAATTTCGAGGATCATCACTTGCTGTCAGGATTATTGGCAAATAGGCAAGAAAGGTTTCATCAGGGGAGTTTTTGTCATGTACTGCTCGCCAGGCAATCAATGCGAAAGCCGCTCGTCTGACGAATTCTTCTGAACGCGTCGACCAAGCGACAATTTTTTCGTGCGCATAAGGGCTTTTATCAAACAGATTGCCACATACCTGATCGCACAGATCCCATGAATTAAAATCAGAAGCCCATCGTTCCATCTGTTCAGAGGTTACCCATTTCGGGTGATCGACGAGACTGGCAAGAATTCTGGCTTCGTGAATTTTGCTCTCCCATAGCTCTTGGGCAAGCAAATGGTCTTTTTGAATTGAATTTCCAATGCTTCTGATATTCGGCATTGAAACACCCAGTGCTTTGGTCGTGTCGATGCCAAAACGCGCCATGCCTGCTCGATTTTCAGGTTTTGATTTACCTCGCAATTTTTCCACTGCAAGGTCAATACTGTGGGCTGTTCTTACCATCAGGATATTCCGCCATTTTTACTAAAACACAATTCCGGGGTGTTGAATATGCGCTAAAAATCAATGCATTTCTATCATGTTTGACAATCCTGTTTCTATCTCTGAACGGCGCTACGAAGCAGTTTCTTTCAATAAATAAATATGAAACATGAAGTTGGCACTGCAACTGGGGCTGCGAAACTCAATTTATATGATACTAAAGTATGGTACCGCAAAACACGATTTAGCGGTTTTCACCAGATCATACGCTATTGAATCGTGAGATAATCGGCTCTATAATCTTAATTCTGAATTGTCGCAGTTGTGCGTCAATATGCGTTTAGGGAGAACAATACATGGAACGCCGTAAATTTTTAACAGGTACTGCACTCGCAGGCGTAGGCACCGCTGCCGCTCTTGCAACTCCGGCACTGTCACAAGGCCGCGAAAAACTGACAATGGTCACCGCCTGGGGCCGTGGCTTGGCAGGTGTTTTTGATGCCGCGCAACGCGTTGCTGATTCCGTCAATGCAATGTCTGGTGGCACTCTGGAAATTGAGATTAAGGCACAGGGTGAACTGGTTTCAGGGCTAGGTCCGGTATTTGATGCTGTTACCTCCGGTCAGGCGGACATGTATCATGCTGCTGATTACTATTACGTTGGTCAACACGCTGCATTTGGATTTTTTACTGCAGTTCCGTTTGGCATGACGCCGAACGAATTGCACAACTGGTACTACCATATGGGTGGTCATGAACTGCATCTGGAAGTTGGCGAGGAATTTGGTCTGCATTCATTCCTGGCTGGTAACACTGGTCCACAGGCTGGTGGCTGGTTTAATAAAGAAATCAATTCTGCGGCCGATTTCAATGGCTTGAAATTCCGTATGCCTGGCCTTGGTGGTAAAGCACTGGGTAAATTGGGTGCATCAGTTCAAACGCTTCCTGGTTCCGAAATCTATCAAGCTCTGGCATCAGGTGCAATTGACGGAACCGAGTGGATTGGTCCCTGGGCTGATGAAAAAGCCGGTTTCCAGGAAATTACCAAAATTTATTATACCTCCGGATTCCATGAGCCAGGTGCTGGCCTGGCTTTGGGTCTCAACAAAGATCGCTACAGTGGTCTTAGCGCACCGCATCAGAAAATGATCGAAATTGCTGCTGGTGAAGCTAATCTGTGGAACCTGCACCAGTATCTGGCGAAAAACTCAGAAGCCCTAGTGCGTCTGAAAGCTGGCGGAACTAAAACACTGGAATTCCCGGATGATGTTTGGGATGCATTCGGAAAAGCTTCAATGGAAGTGATGGAAGACAATATGGGCGATCCATTGTTCAAGAAAGTCTTTGAAGCAATGCAAACTTCAATGAAAGCGTCCGCTGACTGGGATGTTTTATCTTCAGGTGCATATACCCGTCAAAGAACACGCGTTCTTGGCTAATCGCTTCTAACGCAGTTATTTTAGGAACCGGGCCCAATTGGCCCGGTTTCACAGTTAGAAATTTACAATAGAAACAAACCCAAATTCAGTTGGCGCAATCCTGAATAAATTATTCAGGTGGGAGATATGCAAGCACAGGGAAATACAGTCTTCGGGCGTGACCCGACAGTTTGCTATGCCATGATTGTCCATCTTACGCAGATTTCTGAATAGACCAGCAAAAACCAGAAGGATCTAAGGGGGGTCTGATTAATGGACATATTCGGAAGTTTGTTATTCAAAATTCTCATGGGATTTGTAAATCTCCTGATTATGCCCTGGCATATATATCAATGGTTAAACCTTGATACATTCAAATTAAAAATGAATGCGATTACACTGATGGGAATGTCACATCAGTTTTTTTATGCCGTATTGGCACTGGTTTGCATACTCGTACTCCTGGGGCTATACAGCCGAAGTTTTCTTCGTGGCGTGGTTGGTCTGCTTGAAGGTTTCAATGGTAGAATTGGACGTATTGCCGCATGGTTTGCATTAGTCATGATGATTCAGCAGGTAATGATCATTGCCGTGGGACAGATTTTTCGTGGCAATGAACTAACATTTTCACCTCTAGGCCTAAATCTGGTAGAAGAAGAATTGCAGTGGCTGTCAGGTCAATTGAAGTTTTACAATGCCATTCTAATTGCTATGGCCTCCGCCTATACTTTTATCGAAGGTGGGCATGTTCGCGTTGATCTGATTTATAGCGCCGTGAAGAAAAGAACAAAGCACTGGATTGATCTGTTCGGTACGATGTTCTTGTTCATGCCATCAACAATTTTGCTTTGGTGGTTTTCCTGGCCAATTGCAATGAACTCGATGTTTAAACAACGACCAATCAATATTTTTTCAGAAAAAACCAGCTGGCGAGGTTACAGATTTGAATCCTCGGGGACTGCAGAATTTTCCTGGGTCTGGGCATTTAAGCTGTTAGTGGTTGTTTTTGCGGGATTGATGTTTGTTTGCGCAGTTGCATTCTTACTGCGTAATATCTTGGCTCTGCTGGAAAAAGAAAAGGACATCCCGACCCACTATTCTACAACTGAACCTCTTAACAGCATGGGTAAAGCAGCCCCCGCTGGCCATCCTAATTAATCTCGGAGTTTATACCCATGTTGTATGGTTTAACCGGTGTTGAACTTTCGCTGATTATTGTCGCTGTTACATTGTTTGGCGGCATTTTGACGGGGTATCCGGTCGCCTACGCAATATCCGGCTCTGCATTCATCAGTTTTTTTCTTATTGCAGTCTTGAACGAGATGGGACTGCTATATGAAATGCAGGAATATAATGGGGTAATGGAAAAAGTCCCCGTATTTGAAGGAGGCTGGCAAAAAGCCATGCTTTCGACCGAATCTACCTGGGCACAGGGAGTATTTTCCCGCGCTTTTGGTGGCAACGTTGAAACGCTTCTTGCTGTTCCACTGTTCGTGCTCATGGGTATTGCACTCGAGCGCTCCAATATTGCTGAAGATCTGTTGACAACCATGGCCAAATTATTTGGGTCGGTTCCAGGCGGACTGGCTATTGCCGTAGTTTTGGTTGGCACTTTGCTGGCAGCTTCCACTGGTGTTGTTGGAGCTACAGTGGTTACCATGGGTCTGATTGCACTACCGACGATGCTGAAGCATGGCTATTCAAAATCATTATCCACAGGCGTTATTGCAACTTCGGGCACGTTGGGTCAGATCATTCCTCCCTCCATTGTTATTGTTTTGCTCGGATCAATTGTTGGCGATATGTACGCTCTTGGTCAGGAAAACCGGGCAGAGGCGCTGGACACAACCGTATTGGAAATGTTGGGAGAACCGGCCGTTCTCTCCACAGGTACGTTATTTAAGGCGGCATTTATTCCGGGTATTTTTCTGGCATTATTATATGCCACCTATGCCTTACTGTTTGCATTTTTTAATCGAGATCAGGCACCTCCCGTGAAACTTGGTGAACCTGATGGCTATAATTTATTGTCCTATTATAGAAATAACCCATGGTTGTTATTAGGTGGATTGTTTGGACCGTTGATTATTTCAGTTGTGATCTGGATGATGATGAGCGCAACCGGTTTGATTGGCTCAGTGTCAATCGATGACGTCATTACCTATGCGCCTTTGTCCAGTGGTGTGGTCGCGATTCTTGTGCTGGTTTCATTTCTGCTAACATTTGCCTGGGCATTGCGCCCAAGTTATTCGCGTGTTCCCATTCATGTCGGTTTGGCGGGTGTATTGATGATACTTATTGCAGACTGGTTTTTTGTCCCCGGGAATGCAACGGGCGGGTTGCGAACAACATATTTTATTATTCCGGGCATAATGATCGCTTATGGCCTCAAACACGCCATGCCGCGTTTGCTGGAAATAGAAGCCATCAGGGTAGTTTCACCACCTGTTATTCTGATCATTGCTGTTTTAGGATCAATTCTTGGCGGTGTCACCAACCCGACTGCTGCGGCATCCCTTGGTGCTGCGGGTGCTATTATGCTTGCAGCCAGCAGGAGACTAAAAGACGCTGACCAATCAAACAGGTATATTATCTGGGCAGCACTAGCGGTAATCTTGTTACTGTTGCTTCGTGGCAATTTTGATTTGCGAATGACACTGGATGATATTGATTTCGATAACAAAATGGCTATCTTCACCGCCTTGATCGCTTATCATGTAGCGTTGTTCGGGTTGATTTATTCCTGCTGGGTATTGATCCGTGAAAAAATAATGAGTGGCATTATCAATGAATCAACAAAAGTGACATCGATGGTTTTTGTCATTTTGATTGCTTCGTTGTTCCTTAGTCTGACTATTCGTTCTTTTGGTGGAGAACATTATATCCAGACGTTTCTACAGTCATTTGATGATCCGCGTATCTTGCTGATAGTTGTGATGATAGTACTATTCTTTTTGGGATTTGTGCTTGATTTCATCGAGATCATTTTCATTGTAATCCCGATCGTTGGACCGGTCATTTATGCAGCCGATCCGGCTTTGATGCCGCCAGAATGGATCACGATATTGATCGCAGTCAATCTGCAAACTTCGTTTATCACACCGCCATTCGGTTTTGCGTTGTTTTATCTACGCGGTGTGGCGCCACCCGAAGTGACAACAATGGATATCTACAAAGGCGTACTTCCCTTTGTGATTATCCAGGTGATTGGCCTGGTGCTGCTGTGGAATTTCCCGATTATCACAACCTTCCTGCCGACATTGCTACCGGCAAATTAGGCAGAATTGTTCATGGGATTATGTTCTATTCGGGCAAATATCAAACTTGCTGAACATGTTTTACAGTTGGGTTTATGGCTTGGATTTGCCCGTATTTTTCGATATCTAATTTGTGTTTTCAGAAATAAATACCGGTCCGCCACGCCAGCGCGGGAACCCAAATCCTAATATCATTGCCATGTCGATGTCGCTACCGCGCTCTGCTATTCCTTCTTCCAACAATGCACCAGCTTCCCTGGTCATGGCACCGATGATGCGGTCCATAATTTCTTCTGCCGTAAATTGCCTGCGGGAAATATCCTTTTTCGCCGATTCTTCTTCGATGATTTTCTGCACGAGCTGATCATCAATGCCGGCACGTGATCCTTTCTCGTAGATATACCAGCCTTTACCGGTCTTTTGGCCAAACCGGCCCAGTTCACAAAGACGGTCCGCTATGCTTACATAACGTTCATTCGGGTCTCTGGTTGCAGCCAGTCGTTTCCTTGTCGCCCAGCCAATGTCGAGACCGGCCAGATCAGCCATCTCGAACAGCCCCATGGGCAGGCCAAATTCGCGCATCGCACCGTCGATTTGTTTTGGCGTGGCACCATCTTCCAGCATATAATCACATTCTTTGCGGTAGGCACTCAAAATACGATTGGCAATGAATCCCTCACAAACACCACTAAGAACAGGCGTTTTCCCTAAACTTTTGGCAAACGCAAAGCCAGTCGACAGAGTTTGATCAGAAACGGCATCTGTCGCAATAACCTCAACCAGTTTCATAATGTGCGCTGGAGAAAAAAAGTGCAGACCCAGTACCCGAGATGGGTCTTTAACGCTGGCTGCGATTTCATTGACATCGAGATAAGATGTATTAGAAGCCAAAACTGCATCGGGCTTTGCCACGGCATCAAGGTTGCTAAACACTTGGCGCTTTACGGCCATATCTTCAAATACGGCTTCAACTATGATGTCACATTCACTGAAGGCCTGATATTCGATACTGCCCGTAAAAGCAGTCTGCATTTTATCAAATGCTGCCTCATCAATAATCTCGCGTTTCAGGCTTGCCTGGAGAATTGAAGTCACCCGGTTCATCCCGGCGTCAAGTGCATCCTTGTCAAGTTCCACCATTACTGCGTGTTTGCCAGCTAACAACATCGCTGCGCAAATTCCCGCGCCCATTGTGCCACCGCCCAATATTCCGCAAATTCTGGAGGGGAGGGGCGTTGTGTTTTGAAGACGATCAATTTTTGCTGTCTGACGCTGGGCGAAAAATACATATCTAAGTGCCTTTGACTGGTCACCATCACGCAATTTGATGAAACGTTCGCGTTCGAGTTTCTGTCCTTCCTGCCAATCATGCTCACAAGATTGACGAACAGCGAGGGCTGCTTCCACAGGAGAATTCTGTCCCCGTGCTTTTTTGGTCATATCAGTCAGAATTTGATCCCACTCTTCTTGCGATGGCTGATCGACGGGTGTGCGTGCCGAAATTGGTTCGGGTAAGTCATCGTCGCTAACAGATTTTGCGAATTCAATGGTTTTTTCAAGCAGGTTATCAATGGCAGTATCGGCTCCAAAAACCTGGTTAAAAACTCCAAGATTTGCCGCTTTGGATGCTGATAAGGGACGACCGTCAGAAATTATCTTAACCGCTTCCGTTGTGTTGATCAAACGTGGCAGGCGCACGGTCCCACCAGCACCAGGTATGAGTCCCAAATTGACTTCAGGAAAACCAAATTTGGCCGAAGCCAGTGCAACACGGTAGTGACAGCCCAAAGCAACTTCCAGACCGCCACCAAGTACCGTGCCGTGTATGGCAGCTATCCAGGGTTTGCGGCTGGCTTCGATACGATTAATTACATCCGGCAGGTGAGGATCGACAACCGGTTTACCAAATTCTCGAATATCTGCTCCGGCAATGAAGGTGCGACCTTTGCAAATCAGAATAACGACAGATATGTCAGGATTTTCATCAAGGCTGATAGCTGCCTCCATCAGGCCCGAGCGGACCTCATGGGATAATGCATTGACCGGCGGATTATCAACCTGAACAATGGCAATATTTTCGTGACAGGTAATTGAAACGGCACTCATGACGGGGCTTTCATATTTGAGCAAATTGAAATTAACACCGAAATTAATATCTTACGATATTTCGACAATGTGTTGAAGAAAAAATCAACCCAAATATGAGCATAACGCAAATAATTCTGATACACTATTCGAATTGCTAGGTAGATTGATGTCAACAGGCTGGCTCATCACCATTAAACACGATTGAATTGTTTTACCCGATGATGCACTAATTTCGGCTACTTCACCGGAAGGGTATCAGGGCTATTGCTCCAGTTTTTGAGCCCAACTATCGACAAAACAATCCTGATCAAAAACGTAAATAACCGGACCAAAACAAGCGCAAAGATGGATATTTCAAACAGAACCAGACCAGTACAAGATGCAATCGTCGCCAAATGTTTAATCAATTGTCGCAATCCGGAGTAATCGGAGCGTGCCAAAAACCAAACGCCCTGTTCCGGTGTCAGATTGCCAATGATAGTTTTTTGATCAGGTACTTTCATCTTCCAGCCCTGACATCTGGATAGAATGTGCCTGATGATTTCATATACAATTCAGACGCAAGCACTGATATCACCAGTAACAATTTCATTGCGGTTTTTTAATTCTGAGCTGGAATAGGTTGATAATATCGCTTTTTCTTCTTTGTTCCATACGGGTAACTTACTGATAATTTTGGCGAAAATTACCTCAGCTGCCCGTGTGGCACCATCATCGCATTTAACTGCGATACCAATTCCAGCATGCTGGATTACACCACAATAAACCCCCTCAGCCCCGGTTTTTGCAAACAACCGCGGAACGTCATTCATGATTTTCGTGCAGAATCTGCCAGTACCCGCAACCATTTGAGGCGCTGCGCGAACTGACTTTATAATGGTGGATGAGGCGTTACTCCATTGCCAATTGTCGTGCGAATTATTCGACAACATAGCGAAACCGCAAGCAATTTTTTCCAGCGGAATTGCCCAGGTAGGAACGGAACAACCATCAATGCCGCAGGGGGCAGTACTGGCATCATATTGGCAAAATTGTGATATTATGGCCTGGATGCGTTGTTGAACGGGATGTGAAATATCAATGTAATTATCCAGTTTTTCACCCAAATAATGGGCCGTTGCCAGCATAGCAGCATGTTTACCTGAACAATTGTTATGAATGTTTCCAGGTTTCTGATTGCTGGCGGCCAACAGACTTGCAGCAGGCGCATGGGTCGGCCAATGAAGACCACATTCCAACTTATGCTCATTGACACCGGATTTCCTGAGCATGGAGCGCACAGCGTTGATATGGTGCGCTTCGCCATTATGTGAGGCACAGGCAACAGATATTTCCTCATCTGTGAATTGATAAGCCTGTGCAGCGCCACTCTCGATAAGCGCCAAAGCCTGCAACGCTTTAATGGCGGAACGTGGAAAAATCGGCCTTTGGATATCCCCGGCGCTTGAAAGCAATGTTCCCCTGTTATCGGTTATTGCGTAGGATGCGCGATGGAAACTCTCAACAATATTCCCCCTCGTAACCTGCGCCAATACTGGGTTTGCATTCATATTGGTATGTCCTCTTCTAAAAGTTTGAATTGACAGCAAGGGTAGAATCATTTTATCCCCAACTTAATAAGTTATTGTGTTTGCGTTATTAGACGAATTATTTTGGGGACACCATGATTAACGAAGAATACGCACTTGGCAAAAACAACGCATGTATTGATCTGATGGCGGACTTTGTATTTGTTACTCAGAGAACAAGCTCAAAAACCTGTGATATTGCCGCCAGAACAATTGCACGGCAGGCACTAAATTTTGTGAAAAGATTTCCGGAAAAGATCAAAAATATTCAGGAATTCCAGAATTCAATAAGAGATTTATGCGAGTGTTTATTGATGTTGAGAGAAGAAATACCAGGCACTGGCGAGGAAATTCTGATTAAGCGAGATGCTCTGGATATATTGCTTTTGATTAGCGGCGTGATAATTTATCCGAAAATCGAGACGGAAAATACACCAACCAAAACAACCACTAAAATCGCTCAATATGCCTAAACCTGAGATATCGATATATAGACTCGACATGCTTCAAAGTTGTGATACTTTGGGATAATAGATTTTCTCTGGTGATGGTTTATAAACCATGTCAGTAAAAATCAGGGCTGTATTGAAGGTTTGCCATACCAATTCCTGTTAAATAAACCTGATCTACATCAAAATGCCCTAACCGATTGTGATATCGGCGTGTGCAGGGGATCGAGGTGAAAATCCACTTCAAAGACTACTTTGCAAGACAAGGTTGTGAAATTGAATGCAGGTAACAGAAAGTGGTCGGCTATTTACGATCCAAAGGGTAATATCCTGAACGCAGTTCTGATATTCAGTCTGCTGTTTGTTGGTGCATGTTCGGTCACACCAAAAAATGAAAGCAAGGCGGACATCAATAGCGATATCAAATTTTCTTCAATGATTTACGGTGTGACGAGCAGTCCTCGGATAACAACCGCCAAGAAAGTCCGAAAAGGAGGCGGTTATTATCGGGTAGGTAAGCCTTACAAAATCAAAGGAAAATGGTATTTCCCCAAAGATCAACCGGACTACGATAAAACCGGTATAGCTTCCTGGTATGGTCCCAATTTTCATGGACGTTTGACTGCCAATGGAGAAATTTATGATCAATACTCTCTTTCAGCAGCTCATCCAACCCTGCCTTTACCCAGTTATGCCAAGGTAACAAATTTGGAAAATGGCCGATCTCTGATTGTTCGTGTCAATGATCGTGGTCCATTCTCCAGAAAACGGATCATTGATCTGTCGGCCCAGGCTTCAAAAATGTTAGGGTATCAGAAAAAGGGGCTGACAAAAGTCAGAGTCAAATATATCGGCAAAGCAAGAATGGATGGCCTCGATGCCCGCTATCTGATGGATTCATATAATTCAAATGATGGCAAGTTCAGAAATCGGGGAAGACTTGCCCCTGGTACAATGATTGCAAGCACAATGCTCGCCGTGCTTAAACCACCTGCGGCCAAAATGAGTTTCAATTCCTTCTCGCCGAACAAATTGAACCTGGCCCAATCCATTCAATCGGAAAGTATTCTGAGTGGAATGATCCCTGTACCGGTTTTGCGCCCCACACGACTATATGAAGGTAGCGTGACGAACCTTCCCGGATCCCATTCATAAAAAGTCAGGACCCTTGCGCCGCTCAGTTATGCTGGAGGCACGCGTTATGACATGCGCATCGAACAGGCATTTATGGTCATTGAGAAATTGACGCAGATGAAAAGTCACCCAAAAATTTGAATCCAATTGATGTCACGATGATCGCAAATTCTTAGGTATGAATATTAACTATCAGTTAATTATTTCTGTTGCTGCCATGTCATTTGATGCCGATTCTGTTTAAGATTATGCTATTGTCTTCTCGCTTGAGGTCACAGCGCCAGGAGGTTATTGCGATAATATCTGGGGCAGAAAAACGTTAATTTGGATTCAGTCTATCATGTTCACGCGTAATACCATGTCTGCAGCTAGTGGCAATCTGTGTTTTATCGTCATAATTTCAATACTGCTGTCGGGTATATTTCAGCCAGTTTCTGCAACTGCCCAATTATATTTCACCAAGGCAAAACAGGCATTGTTGATTGATGCTGCCACCAATACAATTTTATTTGCCAAAAACCACAATGTCAGGATTCCACCTGCTTCTCTGGCAAAAATAATGACTATGGAAGTAGTATTCAGCCGTTTAAAAAGTGGCAGCCTTGCCTTGGAAGATACATTTATTGTCAGCGAGAATGCCTGGCGCAAAGGAGGAACAAGTTCTGGCGGTTCAACGATGTTTGCTAAACTGAATTCTGATATCAGACTGGATGACTTAGCACATGGTGTTATTGTCCAATCTGGTAATGACGCCAGTATAGTTATTGCAGAAGGAATAGCAGGGTCCGAGGCGGCTTTTGCCGGCTTAATGAATGAACGAGCTAAAAAGATTGGTTTGACTAATTCGAATTTCCGTAATTCTACGGGTCTGCCTGATGCCGACCAGTATGTAACAATGCTGGATATGGGCAAGCTTGCGCGCCATGTTATTCACACTTATCCGGAGTATTACCAGTTTTATTCTAAACCTGAATTTACCTGGAACGAGATTAAACAAAGGAACCGTAACCCAATATTGAAGATGGACATCGGAGCTGACGGGATGAAAACCGGTTATACAAAAGCCTCAGGCTACGCAATCGTCGCATCGGCTATCCGAGATGGCAATCGTTTGATTGCTGTACTTTCTGGTATGACTTCAAAACGACAACGGGCAGAAGAAACGCGAAAAATTTTGGATTGGGGATTTAGGGCGTTTGAGAAAATAGAATTGTTCAAGGAAGGTGAAATAATCGGCGAGGCTGATGTCTATGGGGGAGAACGCAATGTACCGGTTGTCGGTAAAAATGCTGTGGCCATCTATCTGCCGATTGGGTATCGTAAAAATATCCGTGCGCGAATATCTTATATCGGACCACTTGTTCCACCGATAGAGGAAGGGCAAAAAGTCGCGCTTCTCAAAGTGTGGATCGGTGATACACTAAGTCAGGAAACACCACTTTATGCGGCTGAAAGTGTAAATTCGGGGGATTTGAGACAACGGGTGACTGATGCTGTAAAAGAGTTACTGCTTAGGCAATTTTAGAAACAGGAATCGCCACTCGTTTTTGATAGTAAATTCGTTTGAAGGACTAATTTACTATTTGCGTTTAAAAACTTTGAATGTATTGCTATAGTTTTCGCAAGTACGGGTGTCCAGCGCGAAAATTATGAGGATATATTTTGGCAACCAGCCGTAAAAAACGTGGGTTTTTTGTTACCTTTGAAGGTGGTGAGGGATCTGGAAAATCCAGCCAAATCAATTTACTGGCGGATGAACTTAATGCTATAGATGAGAAAGTGGTGATTACCAGAGAACCGGGAGGTTCGACTGGCGGCGAAGCTGTGAGGCATGTATTGTTGTCGGGTGCTGCTGAATCCTTTGGTAGTGAGATGGAAGCAATCTTATTTTTTGCTGCGCGTTCAGATAATGTTGAAACCATTATCAAACCGGCCCTGGAAAAGGGAAACCATGTATTGTGTGACCGCTTTTTCGATTCAACGCGCGTCTATCAGGGTGCGTCGGGTAATGCCAATGTAGAACTGCTGAATTCCCTTGAGCGTGTGATTTGTGAAGATGTGTGGCCAGACCTTACAATTGTCATTGATTTGGACCCACGCGAAGGCCTGGCGCGGGCTGCGAAAAGACGTGGTAAGAACGCTGAACCCGATCGATTTGAAAAGGAAACACTCGCGCTTCAGGACGAGCGTCGAAAATCTTATCTGGCATTAGCCCAAAAAGAACCTGAGCGCTGTGTGATCGTTGATGGCCTGGGAACTTCAAAGGAAGTCTCAAACCGTATTCGAAAAGTAATCCAGGAACGGTTAGGCCTGTTCAAACCCGTATACAAAGGAGAAATAAGCGGTTCGATAATTTTATCCAAAAAATCAAGCAAGACATCAGCAGGCAAGGGTTCTGCTTCCAATGGCTAGAAAACCTGAACCAACCGATTATCAAAGGCTGATGTGTGATCGGTTGGAAAACATAGCCTATCCAGGTGAACATTCAAATCTCTTGGGGCATGATGACGCTTTAGTCGAAATTAGCCATGCCTATAAAAAACAAAGAATGCACCACGCATGGTTGGTGACAGGACCAAAAGGAACCGGTAAGGCTACATTGGCTCTGGCAGTCGCTGCCTATTTACTACGATATCCGGATATATCATCAACGCCAGATCAAATCGCAATACCTGGACCCAGTGATGATACCTTCAGGTTAATTAGCAGGGGCGGACACCCAAATGTTCTGCATATCACTAGACCTCTCAATGAAAAAACCGGCAAATTCCGTAGGGAGATTACCGTTGATGAAGTCAGGAAATTGCGAACTTTTTTCACCCGAACCCGAGTGCAGGACAGTTGGCGGATATGTATCATCGACAGTGCCGATGAATTAAATATCAGCGCCACCAATGCACTGCTGAAAATTCTCGAAGAACCACCAGAACGTACTTTGTTTTTTGTTTTGGCAAATTACCCTGGTCGCCTGTTACCAACTATACGATCACGTTGTCGCCAATTACATTTGCGCCCTTTGACCGATGAAAACCTGTATTTAGCGCTTGAGCATCTGGGAGTAAAATTGTCACATCTGGACGATTCAGAATTGGATACCCTGTACACGTTGAGCCAGGGCAGTGTCAGAAGAGCGATTAACCTGTTTCAACTTGACGGCATTGTGCTGCATCATAAATTTGGTGAAATTCTAGCCGCTAACAGTCAGGGTGAACCTGACTGGCTCAAGATCCATAAACTGGCCGATGAATTGTCGCGAGTGAACAAAGATGAACAATTCCGCCTTTTACTGGATATCACACAGATTCATATCTCAAACTGCTTGCGTAACAATAATACCCTTAACGATATGAATTCTTTCAATGACAAACCTGAATCACAATCTGCGATGACCTCTCAATCACCTGTGCCCGCGCACCTTAAACAAACCATGCTTTCCCGCCTTGCCCAATTGTGTGAGGTGTGGGAAAATACTGCTGCATCCGTGAGTCTCGCCGACAGCTACAATCTGGATAGAAAACAGATTATTTTGAACCTGTTTGGATCGCTGGCACGAGTTCATTGAGCACCTGAAAAATTTTTACACAAATGACGAAATTCCAGCTGATGCCCAAATCAAACTCCTATTATGTCACGACTCCAATATTTTATCCCAATGGTGAACCGCATATCGGGCACGCTTATACGATGGTTGCAACTGATATGCTGGCTCGTTACAAGCGTCTGGATGGTAAAGATGTTTTCTATTTGACCGGAACCGATGAGCATGGTCAAAAAATGCAGCGAACCGCTGAACAAGACGGCATATCCGCACTGGAGCTTGCCGACAGAAATTCAGCGGTTTTTCGCTCGATGGCGCAAGCACTGTCATGTTCCAATGATGATTTTGTTCGCACAACTGAAAAACGCCATAAAGTCGTCTGCCAAGAATTGTGGAACCTCATTGCTGAAAATGATGATATTTATCTTGGCAAATATGATGGCTGGTATTCGGTTCGTCAGGAAGGATATTTCGACGAAAATGAAACGACGCTGGGCGATGATGGTATTCGCCGCGAGCCTTTGGGTTCACCGGTAGAATGGGTTGAGGAAGAAAGTTATTTTTTCAAATTGTCTGAATATCAGGACAGACTGCTTGAATACTACGAAGCACATCCCGAATTCATCGGGCCTGATAGCAGGCGAAACGAAGTAATCTCCTTTGTCAAAAGTGGATTGCGTGATGTTTCAATTTCCCGAACCACTTTTGACTGGGGGGTGGGTGTACCGGGTGATGAAAAGCATGTGATGTATGTGTGGATCGATGCACTGACAAATTATCTGACCGGTACAGGATGGCCGAATGAAGGTGATCGGGCGCACTTTTGGCCAGCTGATGTTCATATTATTGGCAAAGACATCATTCGCTTCCACGCGGTTTATTGGCCGGCGTTTCTAATGGCTGCCGGTGTTGAATTGCCAAAACGGGTGTTTGCCCATGGTTTTTTGTTCAGCCGAGGTGAAAAAATGTCAAAATCAGTCGGCAATGTCATCGATCCTTTTTCACTTGCGCAAGAATATGGTATTGATCAGTTGCGCTATTTCCTGCTGCGTGAAGTACCATTTGGTCAGGATGGCAATTATTCCCATGCATCAATTGTCAATCGTATCAATGCGGATCTCGCCAATGATCTTGGCAATCTTGCACAAAGATCGCTGTCGATGATTGCGAAGAATTGTGATGGCAAAATACCTCAATGCGGAACACAGGGCGATGACGATAAAGCAGTATTGAGGCAAGCCTACCAACTACTGGCAAAGACCAGGCCGGAAATTGATAATCAGCGCATTCACAAAGCACTGGATATGATCTGGAAAGTTGTCGCTGATGCCAATAAGTATTTTGCCGGCAATGAACCATGGGTATTGAAAAAAACAGATCCCGAACGCATGAACAGCGTGTTGTACGTGACGGCCGAACTCATTCGTGTTGTTGCCATCATGGCACAACCAGTGATGCCGGAAAGCTGTGGCAAACTGCTGGATTTGTTAAGCGTTGAATTGGGCCATCGCAATTTTTCATATGCAGATCCTGAATTTTCGCTAAGTAGCGGGATTGAACTGCCGGCACCTCAGGGTGTGTTTCCAAGATATGTTGAAAAAAATCCGGAAGAATAAGCCTGTTGTGTATTGCTGAACCGACCCTGAATGATCTCACAGATTTCCTCACGTGCAGAAACTAGAGCATTTTCGATGACATATGAACCGTTTGATGCCCTGTATTGGTCCATTCAGCTAGGCGCGGAGCGCAGCGCGATGCCCTCGCATCGGGTAAGCGTCGCAACGACGCTGATGGGCCTATACAGGGCACCCGCTTTAATACTCAAGCCATTGAAACAGTTTGATAACTGGGCCGTTCGAAATTGCCCAACTGCATTGTTGAATCGTGCTTATGGTGCTTTGGCACCACTGCGCACAATTCGCCCAGCAAGTGAACAATTTCGAATCGGGCAAATGATTCATATGTCATCGAAAGTATTCCAGATATGCTAATCGATTCTCACTGCCATCTTGATTTTCCAGATTTTGCTGAGGAACTTGATGATGTGGTTGCACGTGCAGAAGAAGCAGGTGTCGAACGCATGTTGACGATCTGCACCCGAGTGCGTCAATTCGATCAAATCCGCTCGCTGGCTGAACGCTACGACAACGTATTTTGCTCTGTTGGTACCCATCCCAATAATGCGGAAGAAGAAACCGATGTTACATCTGACCAGTTGATTGGTCTTGCCGACCATCCCAAGGTTGTAGCTATCGGCGAAGCCGGACTTGATTATCACTACGGTAAATCGAGACAGACGCAGGCAGATGGGTTGCGCATCCACATTATAGCATCACGTCAAATGGGTTTGCCGTTGGTGATTCATTCGCGAGATGCCGATGATGACATGATCGCGATACTTGAAAGCGAAACCGGGCAGGGTGCCTTCCCGGCTGTACTCCACTGCTTTTCTTCTGGCAGAGAATTAGCGATGCGGGGCATTAATTTGGGTATGTATGTGTCATTCTCCGGAATACTAACTTTCAAAGGAGCCGGTGAACTGCGAGAAATTGCAGCCGATATTCCTCTTGACCGATTGCTGGTTGAGACCGACGCGCCTTACCTTGCACCGACACCGTTCAGGGGCAAGCGCAACGAGCCCTCCTATGTTGTTAATACTGCAAAGGTCCTGGCGGAGGTCAAGGGTGTTAGTGAGCAGGAAATATGGTCGAAAACGACTGACAATTTTTTTAGGTTATTCAACAAAATTCCAGCACCGGACGCTGAATGATGGGCGATCAATTACGATTTACGATACTGGGTTGCAGTTCCTCTCCGGGTGTCCCTCGGATCGGCGGGAACTGGGGGGATTGTAATCCGGATAATCCCAAGAACCGAAGGACGCGGTGTTCCCTTGCGGTTGAGCGCATTTCGGCCAGCGGAAAGACTGTTGTCGTTGTTGATACCGGGCCGGACTTTCGCCAACAGACACTCAATGCAAAAATTGATAAACTGGATGGGGTCTTATATACGCATGCCCATGCGGATCATATTCACGGTATTGATGATTTGCGCGGATTTGCCCTGATGCAGCGTGAGCGCATCAACATATATTCCAGTCAATATACAATAGGCCGTCTGCACGATAGTTTTGGCTATTGCTTCAAATCACCCAATCCCGAAATGTATCCGCCGATCATATCTCCAAACGTCATTGAACCCCTGGAGCCTGTGACAATTGAAGGCGAGGGGGGGCCAATCACCGCCCTGCCAATTCCCCAACTGCATGGACCGATAAAATCTCTGGGATTCCGCTTTGATTGTGGTTCCCGGCGCGATGTGTGTTATTCTTCCGATATCAGCGGCATCGAGCCAGATATTGAAAAACAGTTCGAAAATCTTGGCACCTGGATACTGGATTCGTTGCAGTACAAATCACACATCTCTCATTTTTCTTTTAGCGAAGCACTCGCATGGGTAGACAAAATGAAGCCGGACAATGCAATATTGACCCATATGCATATTCCGCTTGATTACGACACGGTTCAGCAAGCCACCCCTGATCATATTGAGCCTGCCCATGATGGACTGAATTTTACGGTTGATCTGGAGTAATTATCATTCGGTTGATGTATCTTCTGTCGCAAAACACTCTTTACATAGTTAGGCACAGTAGCCCGTTCAAAAATTATGCGGTCAATCGAATTAGCGGCGTTTTCTCTCCGACGATTTAGAAAACGTTCATTTGCTTTTAATGCCCGCGTAATGCCCCCGACATGCTTTGCACCGCCATTCGACTAAAGATAAAGATTATTTACTCATTAGCGGACAGGCGATTTTGCAGCGTACATCAACAGATTTGTGACCAGAGATCGTGCAGCAAAAATTTGACCTGGTCAGTGACGAAGGCGGGATCGAGTGTCTCTTCTACCTCTACCCGATCGGCTGTAAATCGCCATGCATACCGCTGAATGAGAGCAATGAGACTAAGTTTGCTCAACGCACGCCTTAAATAAAAGGAAACCTGCTGTGAACATGGCTGTATCAACCGTCGAGACAATTACTTGCGTCCGCATCGGACCGGGCGCTATAGGTCGCTCTTATAGCGAATTGCTTATCGGTGTTGCGAAACGCTATGGATTGATGCTTATTGTTTGCGCATTACTTGTTTCCACGGCGTGGTTTCTACCTGATAGCATCGGAACAAACGGCAGATTAGCAATCGCAATTACCGGGTTGGCGATTGTCGGCTGGGCATTATCCCCTCTCCCCGATTCCATCGTAGCGATAGCAGCGGCGCTGGCTTTGGTGATTACCGGAGTGTTGCCGGAAAACAAGCTCTTTGAAGCGCTTGGTAGCGAACTTATCTGGTTACTTGTAGCGTCATTCGTCATTGCTGCAGTAGT
>JAAENI010000213.1 GCA_024224595.1 Hyphomicrobiales bacterium | reverse complement strand
GTGGTTCTGAATTTATTTGGATTTTTATGAATAATAACAAGGCGGATGTCAAGAAAAAAGCGAGTTGCCAAACGTTCATTGGTGCGTTATTTTAACTGCAACCATAGCAACCGGCAAGGTCGGTGGCCGTTGACTGAATTTTTGGGTTGCTCCTTTTACGGGGAGAATACCATTTTATTAAAAAAGAGGACGAATTATGCCACAAGCTAATAATGTAGAAGAATACATCAATCAACAACAATCCGCCATTGCTTCAAATCCGGATTGCGGGAATTCTCACTATAACCTGGCTGTCGCCTATCTGGGGCAGAAGAAATACCAGGAAGCTGAAAACGAGTTGCATGAAGCCATTTCCTGCAGTCCGAATTTGGCCGAAGCCTATGTTCAGCTCGGTGGAATCAGGCTGGCCCAAGGTGATCTAGAAGGCTGCCTTGATTATAACCAAAGAGCTGTCAAAGCGCGGGCTGGTTTTGCGGAAGGTTGGGGTAATATCGGTTTCGTGCACATGCAATTGGGCAATGTTGAGGAGGCCATTGCTGCCCTTGAAAAAGCGCTTCGATGGAACCAGAAGTTTCTACAAGCCTACACGACCCTGGCCAATGCCTATCTCGCCGTGGGAAGGATCGAAGAAAGCATTGAAACCAACCTCAAGGTTATTGAAATGGCACCTGATTTTTCGGTGGCCTACAATAATTTGGCCATTGCTTACCTGGAAAACGGCGAATTCGGACTGGCCATCGAGAACATCGACAAAGCCGTTGCGATGGGCTATGATGTGGCACCCCAGGTTCTTGAAGAGCTGAACCCGCATCGATAGTCGGCGTTAGACCAACATTGAAAATAGATCAACCGGTTTTGGTGATAATGGGCAGCAATCCTGGCAATCATTGGATCAACTATCAACCTATGTAATGGTAGCCGCAATGCCGGATATTCCGCCGACGCGATACTTTATCGCCGACCAGCCAGACCCAGTACAGGCCGGGAATCCTTTGTGGGAAAAACGGTTGCCCTTGGATTACCTGAAAAGTAAAAAACCACCGCAGGCGTCACTATCTTACGGGGCCTATTTTAGGGC
>JAAENI010000212.1 GCA_024224595.1 Hyphomicrobiales bacterium | reverse complement strand
TTTGAACCATTTGATGGAGCCAAATCCGTTTATATGCTAGACGCGGAACGCAGTGCGATACTGGTATCGGGCGAGTTGCGCAACAACGCAGATGGACTGATTTGGCCCACCGAAGGCTTGTTTTTCACGCCCGCTGGACTGTGTTATGCTTCGCTTATGGTCATAAAGACCACGACGAAAGGCATGCCTTGCCAGCAGGCGTGAAAAACAAGTCAAATGATTCAAACTAAGCCTGATAGGCTCTAATTGCCCGAATATTCGATGATGCCGGATCGATTACAGTCTTGCAGTCTTTCCTGCCTGATTGTGAAGTCTTCTCTGAAAATACAAAATTCAACCGATATGGCATTGTAATCACCCTTGAACCCACATATTAGTAACAGTACATTTTGGCCGACAAAAAATTTCAACCAGAATTAATTCAAATTCCCAATTATGGAGGAAAAGATGGCTTTTGAACTTCCCGAACTACCCTATGCCTATGATGCACTTGCCCCTTACATGTCCGCCGAAACGCTTGAATTTCATCACGACAAGCACCATCAGGCCTACGTGACTAATGGCAATAACTTACTCGAAGGTTCGGGTCTTGAAAGCAAATCCCTTGAGGATATTGTGTGTGAAAGCCATGGGAGCAATGCCGGATTATTCAACAATGCTGGACAGCATTATAATCATATCCACTTCTGGAGCTGGATGAAAAAAGGTGGTGGTGGCACCAGCCTGCCAGGCAAATTGCAAAGCGCTATTGATTCCGACCTGGGCGGGTATGACAAATTCCGCGCGAATTTCATTGCCGCCGGGTTGACCCAGTTTGGTTCGGGTTGGTGCTGGCTGGCTGTTAACAATGGCAAGCTGGAAATCATGAAAACACCCAATGGTGAAAATCCATTGGTAACAGGTGCCTCCCCTATTCTGGGTTGCGATGTCTGGGAACATTCCTACTATATCGATTACCGCAATGCGCGACCAAAGTATTTGGAGGCATTTGTCGATAACATGATCAATTGGGATTATGTGCTGGAAATGTACGAAGCAACTGGCGCATAAATTACAGTATGATTTTAGCCTGATGATTTCATTGATAGATACCATCAGGCCTTTCACAGATATGTTATGATTTGAGCAAATTATTGGATTAAGCAGGTTTCGTTAATCACATAATTCTGCCAAAAATTTGTTCTGGAGTTAACGTGCAGGCTCAATTGGGAGGTAGTTTTTAAGCTTATCAAATAGCTCGAAGACAAAGAAAACCTACAAAGCCTGGTCGTGTCACGGTTTGTAGATTTGACTGTATCAAGGGTTATCCGACAGGATGTTTCTGCTTCAAAATGTGCTAACTGGTAAGGCGATTTCAAATTCATCCAATAATCATTTGTAGTCGGCGCTTCGTAACTGAATTGTCTATCGATTTGCTACGGTGAATATTCGATCCCATTTGAATGCATAGTCCAGGCACTTAATAGTGCTTACTTCAAAACAGGTCATTTATCTGGCCCCATACTTGGAAAAATTGTCATGAAGAAATCATTTATTGCAATGCTCACTGCTTGTCTTCTAATCTCAAGTGCTGTTTACGCTGATGCCATTTCTGATCGAAAAGCAGCGATGAAGAATGTTGGCATGGCGATGGGTGCCGCAGTGAAAATGTTTAAAGGACAGATGGATTATGATCCAATTGTTGCATCGCTGGCGTTTGCCGTGATGAACAATTCCGCAATCGGACTTACCGGTTTATTTCCAAAGGGAAGTGAAACCGGAGGCGACACTACAGCTAGCCCGAAAATCTGGACAGATATGGACGGATTTTCCAGTGCGGTTGCCAAATATCAGGCAGATGCTGCGGTTGCAGTGGCCGCAAAACCTGCCGACATGGACGCGTTCAAAGCGGTGTTTGGTAAAGTTGCCAGCAACTGCAAATCTTGCCACGAGGGTTACCGCATCGCTAAACAATAAATTAGAGGAAAATCATAGGTAAGACATTGTCAAAACGTCTGATCAAACTTGCAGGAATTGCGACGGTCCTGGGCTCCGCAATTTTCTGGTATCTAACTTCTCCCAACCCCTTGCCAGCTGAGCTGTTGACAGGCATTGAAAATGGAGATGCAGAAAAAGGAAAACTGGTTTTTTATGCCGGGGGGTGTGGTTCCTGTCACGCTGATAAAGGTGCCAAGGACGAATGGAAATTGTTGCTGGGCGGACGTCATGCGCTCAATACGCCTTTTGGTACGTTTTACGCCCCTAATATTTCTCCCCACAAGGAAAAGGGCATAGGAAATTGGACCGGGGGCCAATTCGCCAGTGCCATGATGCGTGGTATTTCACCCGATGGTTCTCATTACTATCCGGCATTTCCCTTCACATCATATGCGCGAATGAGTATTGGTGATATCGGCGATTTATGGGCCTATCTGAAAACCCTTAAGCCAATCGATATGTCAAATCTTGACCATGACCTGCCGTTATTGTTCAAGGTTCGCCGTGGACTGGGGCTTTGGAAAACCTTGTTTCTGGGTAACAAACCCATCGTCGAAATTGATGAGAATGACCCGAAGCTGGTTCGTGGGCGTTACCTTGTGGAAGGAGCAGGTCATTGTGGCGAATGCCATACGCCCCGTTATCTTATTGGTGGTATAAAGAAATCCAGATGGCTGGTCGGTGGCCCTACGCCGGAAGGCAAAGGAAACATACCCAACATCACGCCCCACAAGACTGGTATCGGATCATGGACCGCCTCAGACATTGCTTATTCACTGGAAAGCGGTTTCACACCAACATTCGATTCTTTTGGATCTTCAATGGTAAGTGTTCAGGAAAATATGGCTCAATTACCACCAAGCGATCGGGAGGCGATTGCTGCCTATCTTAAAGCAGTTACCGCGCTGGAAACAGTTAAAAAAGATGATGATCGTTTATGATAATTCGATCTATTCTGCAAAGAATCTGAGCCATTCACAGTCACTTATGGATGGCTCCAATAACAGATTATCCGGCTTTTTCGGAAGCTTCATTCAACAATTGAACGGCTTGTGTTTTACAGCCTCTTTCAGCCATCCAGGCAATTTGCTCAGTGATATTCATATTGCTGCGGTCAAGCAGATGAAAAGAAGATTCTTTTGTATGGGATGAAAGAAACAGAGTATAGCGATCTATTCCTTCTTTTACCATTTCAGAGACTGAAACTGATTTTTGCTTGTTGTTCCAGATCTTCTCATTGAAAACTTCGCTCCCGGAAATCACGGTGATTTTAATTTTCGATACCGTTTCAACCCGACTAAAAACCGGTTTATCCATCGGCAGGCAGAAAGTGCCTGGTTTGGTTATCAAGGGAACCCATGGTTGTATTATTGTGTTATCTGATTTCTTTGCAGCAATTGCTCTTGCAGCACCGATATTGTTAACCAGATTGGCTTCGCCAAACATCAGTTTGGCAATAACCTGAAGTGCATTACTTCCATCTACACCCTTTTTGGTGTTGCCATCTTCATTCAAGACTGTGCCAACTACGGGACCGGTTAGAACAACAACCTCTCCAGCTTTGTCGAGGAGACGTATTTCAGATTCCCTGGGCAATTCAATTTTGTCACCATCCTTGAGCACAGAACCCAAAACGAATCTCTCTTTAAGGCCTTCAGCTGTGCCTTTGACGTTAAAAACAATATACTCAGTCGATTGTGCACCGGCAATTGATATGTTAAATGACATAACAGCTACCAAAGCTGCACTCATTATCAGCGTTTTGTGGAGATTTTTCATTTGTTTGATCCTCCTGTAAGGTCAATCAGCGTAGTATTCTGTCCAGCTTCCAAACGTCCAAGATGACATTTAACAAGATAGTCTTCAGGATATTTTTTTACCAACCTTTTAAAGGTCTGCAAACTGGATATAGTACCTTTGTCAAGCTCAGCGTATGCATTTCGATACACATCGGCCGGCACACTGTTTTTACTTACAGCATCCAGAGGTTCCCAGGCATCGACCGACTGGGATTTACCAGCAAGCAACAATCGCCCCAATGGACGGTACTCATAATTGTTTGCACGCAGGGCCGTTGCGCCACTAATGCAAACATGACTGGAAAATTTCTTGTTTGAGCCCTCCAGTCTTGCTGCAGTATTCACAGTATCACCCAATGCCGTATAATCAAAAAAATTAGTGCCACCGAAATTCCCGATGATTGCCGGTCCGGAATGAACGCCAACTCGGGTATGACCAAACTTAATGCCCTGCTGTTTCAATTCAGCCTGATATTTGTAACAAGCATTGTCAATTGCAATTGCAAGACCAACCGCTCTGTTGGGATGATCAACATCGGGGATGGGGGCACCAATAAAGCCGACAACTGCGTCTCCTACAAATTTGTCCAGAGTTGCACCGGCACGAACAAATTCGGCACTGACCCTGTCCGGATACTCATTTAGACCGCTTCTTGTTTACACGGAATTATTTGACCGTTTATTCACGTTTACTGGCAAGGCGTGATT
>JAAENI010000211.1 GCA_024224595.1 Hyphomicrobiales bacterium | reverse complement strand
ATTCCGTTGATTTTACAACGGGCGTGCTGCCGGAAACCCCTCCGACTGTCTCTGTAACGACTTCCACCAGCCAGAGTGCGGGCGGGATTACTTTTTTGGGTTCAGGGCCCGGTCAGAACGAGTCATCCCTATACTGGGGATTTGATGAAGAGGGCGAAGTTGTATGGTATCTCCACGGAGATTATACCGCGGCTTCCTCACCGGTGATACGTGTTGTAGAGCCGGGAGTTATGCTTGTTTTTTTGCGGAATTCAATCCGGACGATTACAACAGAAGGTGAAACAATTGCTGAATACATCGTCGGCAGATATCACCACGAGGCAAAGCTTCTTCCAAACGGAAATACTCTTGTTCTGGCTACAGAGACCATGGATAGCGGCGATGACACTCTCGCCGGAGACAATATAAAAGAGATGGATGCAGCAGGCAACATTGTATGGGAATGGTCCTCTTTTGATCACCTTGACATTACAAGGTTCCCGAGTGCTCTTGCGACATCTGAAACCATGAGCGGGGCACTCGACTGGTCCCACTCAAATGCTCTGTTTTATATTGAGGAAGATGATGCCGTTATTTTATCATCAAGATCACAAAGCTGGGTTGTAAAGATTGATCGCGCCACCGGAAATATTATGTGGATCATGGGTGACAGCAGCGGAATGGATGCATCGTATCAGTATAATGATAAATTTCTGACGCTCACGACCGGTACATGGACGGCAAACCAGCACGCTCCGATGATGGCGGAGGCGGGTGAGGTTTTAATCTATGACAACCGTAATGAAACGGGCGGTGCCGCGGACATGAGTCGTGTGGTCAAATTTTCAATTGATGAAGCGGCCATGACGGCCACCCAGACATGGGAGGCAATCGCGCCAAAATATACATCTTCATTAGGAGATGTTGATGAGCTTTCAAACGGTAATGTGATGATGTGCGCAGGCGGGCCGGGTTCAGAATCTCTGGCTTATATCACTGAGGTCACGTCGGATTCACCGGCAGAAACGGTATGGTCAATGAGTGTTGACAATACTGTCTACCGGGCGGAGCGGATGAGCTGGGAGAGCTTTTTGAATAACAGCGGATCATCGGGAGGCGGCGGCGTGACACCTGCAAAATCCTATGCGATTGTCGATACCGGACAGACCAATTGTTACGGAACTTCCCGCAAAATACCTGTTACCTGTCCAGCGGAAGGGGAATCTTTGTATGGTCAGGATGCACATTATCAGGGAAACCAGGCTTCATATCAGGATAATGGTGACGGAACAGTTACAGACCTTCAGACAGGACTTATCTGGCAGCAGGTTCAGCCGGATGGCCGCTATACATGGACTGATGCAAAAACATATGCAGAAAACCTGACACTGGGCGGGTATTCGGACTGGAGACTGCCGACAATAAAGGAGCTCTATTCACTCGCATTGTTTTCCGGAGATTGCTATGCATCGCCAATATCGATTCCTTATCTCGACACAGAGTTTTTCAGCTATACTTTTCCTGAAGATGTTGAGGGTTCTGATCTTCGCGCTGAAGATGGACAGTATATTACCAGCACAGAATATGTCGGTATTACCATGGGACGGGATTCTTCAACGTTTGGTTTTAACTTTGCGGACGGTCGGATCAAATCCTATCCAAACGGTGGCTCCGGCCCGGATATGCCTGCGTTTGTCCGGTGTATCAGAGGTGACGGCACTTATGGTCAAAACGATTACGAAGATAATGGAGATGACACAATTACAGATAAGGCAACCGGCCTCATGTGGACAAAATTCGACAGCAGTATAACCATGAACTGGGAAGATGCTCTGTCTTATGCTGAAAACCTTGAACATGGCAGATATTCAGACTGGCGTCTACCCAACACTAAAGAACTTCAGAGCATTGTCGATTACAGCAAAGCTCCCGATGCAACCGATTCGGCCAATACGGGTGCCGCAATCGATTCAATATTTGATCTGACCACAATTGAATCATGGTTCTGGACCGGCACAACCCTGAATGATGATGGCGGCGGTATCTACATCTGCTTTGGTCAGGCATCAGCCTATGACAGTACGGCCGGTGATTTTTCTATTAACGCTCATGGTGCCGGTGCACAGAGAAGCGATCCGAAAACCGGTGAACCTTCCGATTATCCTGAAGGACACGGGCCACAGAAAGATGAAATCAGAATTTATAATTATGTACGATGTGTGAGGGACGCATTATAGGGGTGGTGTGAAGACATGGAGCGGGGTGACGGTTTTCGTTACCCCTGCTGCATTCAGGGGGCAAAAAAACAGGCAGCGATAAACCTCTTTTAAAAATAGCATATGACAAGAAGCAGTTGTAAAGGCTTTAATATAGTAGCGGTATCACTTCTTATCTGAAAAAAAATGTTGATTTGGTATAAATATTATTGATATAATACTCGTATTTAAACATTTCTCAAAATACAAATTTTTTTATTGAAAGTCCCTCCATAGGTTTAATTT
>JAAENI010000210.1 GCA_024224595.1 Hyphomicrobiales bacterium | reverse complement strand
GCAGATATATTGCCATCGGCAACGTGCTTTCCGCCGATAGACTTAAGCATGGCGTTGATGGCTTCCTTGTCACGGTGCAAATCAAGGAAGACACTTCGTGTCGGGGTTTCATTCACCTGCCAGTGGTCAGCCATATCAACACTCAACAGATTACCAAGAACCTCAACCATGACACTTCCTGCTGGCAGAGTTTCCGCAATAACGAAAGTCAGAATGCGGGTGACTGCCGTTTCATCCAGTTCAATCAGCTTGGCAAAGATTTCATGAATATCATTTTGCTGTTGCCAGTCATTCTTGACAGGAACGATTGTACCGTCACCATCGTCTGACCAGCCCAATAAATCACGAATTGCTTGGCGTTCCTCTACAAATTTCCCCTCGGCTTTGTTGGTGGCAAGGGATTCGGCAATCGCATCGGTATTGGCCTTTTGCGGTTCGGCTTTGATGTCCCATAGACTGGAACCAGCAATGATCTGTGCCACTGCCAAGCGCAAGGCAATGTCACCATGTGTCAACAATTCCGTGCGCACCGCAGAATGACGATGAAGATCAAGATAGTTCTGCATTGATTTTGTCAGTTCACAGCGTTCTACTGGCTTTTCTGGCTCGGTGCCATTTGATGCTTTTTCAAGCCGCTTGGCTTCCTTCTCGGTCAGATAACCTTCATGGAAAGTGACCTCGCCATCATTGGCAATACGAACAAGAATCTTGCCGCCATCTTTCTTGGCTGTCTTGCAATATTCCCATGAAGACCAATAATCCCCGATATCAAGTAGGACAACATCGCTCCAGCCATTTGCCAGATAGCGCTCCTTGGCTCTAGCAATGGCCTGATTTTGTAATGCCCAGAATTTTACCGTATCAGCAAAAAACCGCTCGTCACCAAACAGGTCGGCAACAATACTGCCTTTGTATTCCTCGACATCAAACAGGGCATTTGAAACGGGAATATTGGCGCCGCCAAACAGCCATTCCTTCAAGGCGTGACCTTGCGGGGCATACTCATCTTCGTTTTTGAACAATTTCCACCACTCATTTTGCTGGCGTTTGGTCGCAAGGGTCAGGCTTCTTATCGTGCCTGCGTCTATCTCATCCTTGCGATAGGCGGTAAGAACGGGGTTGATAAGATTGGCGATTGCCAAGCGTTGTTCAACCAGTCGTTCGGTAATGCCGAATTGATTGGCGATATCATCAACGCTCTTACCCTCTTTGACCAATGCAGAAAATGCGCGGTACTGATCAATCTCGTCCATCGGCAATCTGGCAACGTTTTCAGCCAGAGATGCTTCAATCGCTTTGGCATTGTCCTGCTCATCCATGATGATGCAGGGCACTGGTTCAATCTCGCTTTCTTCCGATAATTTCACCAAAGCATGGTAACGGCGCTGTCCTGCTACTATCTCGTACCCCTCGCAGTTTTTACGAACCAAAAGCGGTTGCAAAATACCAAGCGAGCG
>JAAENI010000209.1 GCA_024224595.1 Hyphomicrobiales bacterium | reverse complement strand
TCGCCTTCCTTGATAAAACCAAGCTCCTGCCTGGCTAATGTTTCAACGGCCTGACCACCGTTTTTTAAATCCAGCACTTCGGCCAGGAATTTGTCATTGCGCTGGGTTAGTTGCACAATTTCCAGTTCCGTCTGCTCTTTGGAATTATTCAGGTGATACAAATCAAACAAATTCTTGTCGCCTGTCCAAAGCGCGAACTGCAGTATCAGGAATGTGCTCAATAAAGCAATATTCACATACTTGAGTGTCTGCCTGGTTTCCATAACGTCAATCGATACCGGTTAGCAACATTCTACCCTAAGTTGCTAAATGCATCCATCCCCGGATAAGCCAGGCCGGACATCTGCTCTATGTGCATTAAACGGTTGTATTTTGCGACGCGCTCTGAGCGACACAAAGAACCGGTTTTGATCTGTCCGGCACCCGTTGCAACCGCCAGATCGGCGATGGTGGTATCTTCTGTTTCACCGGAGCGGTGTGAAATGGTTGCACAATAACCCGCTTCGTGCGCCATTTTTATCGCATCCAGGGTTTCGCTTAAGCTACCGATCTGATTAAATTTAATCAAAATTGAATTGCCAACCCCCAACTCAATACCTTTTTTCAGGATTTCAGGGTTG
>JAAENI010000208.1 GCA_024224595.1 Hyphomicrobiales bacterium | reverse complement strand
AGGGTAACCAAACATCTTGTAGAAAGAAATGACTACAAACTCCGGTTTAATCACACTCAAATCAAGGCGACTGGTTGGTACATACGCCGCCGCATCCAGCAACACATCTACGCCCTTGCTATGTGCTAGTTCAATCAAATCCAATGGATGCTTTACGCCGGAAAAGTTGGACTGCGCCGGGAAAGCAAACAGATTATTGTGATCCATATCCACCAAATTTAGAATGTCATCCAGTTTTGTCCGTTCTATGCGTAAATCCGGCTTTGTTAAAGGCACATACGTTACCTGTGCCCCTTTGACCTTCGCAAATTCACGGATGCCATTGACGGAGTTGTGATTGTCGAAGGTGAGAATGTAATGACTGGCGGGTGTAAACGGATATGCTTCCCCGACCAGCTTCAATGCACCGCTGGCATTTGCCGTGAAGATGGCAATGTATTCATCCGGTGATGCGCTGAAGTAACGGAGAGCATATTTACGCGTATCCTCAACCAGGTCTGTCATTGCCAGGGAAGTGGGGTTTGCTGAGTGGGGATTGCCGAGTACGCTGGTACGAAGCAGTTCCATATGCTCACACAGTTGCGATTCGCTGTACAGTCCGCCGCCAGTATAGTCGAGGTAGATTTGTCCGTTAGCATCAAGTCGGCTGTATTGGTCCTCCCGCCATTCATCTAATAACGCAGTTTGATTAAACGATGGATAGCTTTCAACAAAAGCCGAATATCTATCTGCCATCTGATCTAATTCATATCTGT
>JAAENI010000207.1 GCA_024224595.1 Hyphomicrobiales bacterium | reverse complement strand
CAGCGAGAAACCTATCCTTGATATCAGGAGAAACTTGTATTAATTGTCGATCATCTTCCTGTGCAAAGACCTGTGAGTATGGCATCGCTAGATAAGAGAATGGCAAAGACATAGCGAGAACCATTTTGAAAAGTTTAATATTGGAATTCATTAGATTTCCCTTTGTGTGGAATATAACTTTAAACGGTCACCTTGAAAAACGGGCATCTGGTGGAACAATTCAATTCATCTGCTTCGTTACAATCCCTGCCCGATCATCCAGATCAACTACATCGAAATTCTGTAACCAGATTCAACATTATGGAGAACAACAGGTTTGGCGATACTCACATTATTGCCTGCTCAAATGACCAAATGAATAATATTTAATACACTCGACCAATATCGTCAAATATTAACCATTATTGCTGCATAATGGATACTGGAGAAACATAAGGCGTAGTTTATGACCCGTTTACATAGAGCAGGTTTCATCTTTTTGTCAGCAATCACATTGGCTTCACAAGTGTTGCCTTCCTCTGCTGTGGCACAATATAAACCTGCGCAGTCCAAAACCTATCTGATTAACGGTCTCGTCAGTGCGATTCCATTTATTGGATATGGGATGGCGAACCTCAAGAAACGAATTGGTGGCGCAAGTCTGTATTCTTATGTCAGTCCCATTGAAGGCACAGCCTTAATTCAACCCAAAATCATTCGCGAAATAAAGTCACTCCATCGCCGCAACCGCGATATCCAGATCAATTTGATCGGGATATCCTATGGCGCAAGTATGGTGACAGCAATTTCAGCAATCCTGTCCAAAAACAATATACCGATAAATTACCTGGGCGTCATAGACGGGCGGCCGCTGACAACAATCCATTCAAACGTTCGTCGCGTCGACAATTTTACCTGTTCATTTATTGATTGTATCGGTGTTCGCCTGCGTATAGCTCGCGGCAATAATTCAACGCGTCAGGCGTCATTCAGATTTCGTACCACTCATATCAATCTGGGTAACAACAGCGATATGCACAATCGGGTGATTCAACAAATCAGCAGAACCACGCATAACCAATTTGTGCAGCCGAACACTCCCAGCATAGATAATATGCCAGTTGCTGCTATTCGTTAAATTATTTCTCAAAACCCGAATTTAAATATGTGGGACTTGTCGCTCCCATGCCATGGCGCTACTGACAAAACCTATGGCTCGTCGATTTCTGCAACCCTACCAATTTTTGGATGTATTATTTTGGCCAGATCCAACGTTGTGTTTATGACAGTCGTCTGAAATTTATTGTTTTTCTCAACCGTTACATGAGTAACACCTTCAATCGTTGACACATCAACATTACGCAAAGAACCGGTAAATCCATCGGCCTGCTTGACAATATTGGTATTATCCGAATTTGGCAGGTAATAATTAATCACTTCACCAACATTGGGGCCAACATAGGTGGTAATTGTCGGGTCAAAGGAAACTGAATAAGAAACCTTTACACCATTGTCGCCGAGATATTTGGACATCTGCATTGTTGCGTTGCCACCTAGAGAATGCCCCATGATGATAACCGGATAACGCACCCGTTTGATTTTTGAACGCGCAATAATATCGTCGGCAATTGAGCGCCAGGCAGTATGGTTATAAACTTTCGCATCCAGACCTCTGGCAACCATTCTTTCGCCAATCGTATCCATTCCCAGGGAAAATACGTTAGCCAATCCACGGAGCAGATAAACCTCGCCTTTACGTTTTTCACCCGGGCTGCTTTCGTCAAGCACATCACTATTTGAAGTACTCGAAGAAGCGCATGCACTTAATGCGAAGCTACAAATAATGATCACACTGACCACCGCCAGATTTGAAAACCATTTACTCTTCATCATACCAAGTCCCTCTACGACCTTTTGGCTCCCTGCGCGCATCTCGCACATTGTATACACCTGTTATGCAAAATTGCCAAGTTCAAGTTGAGTTTCCTGGCAATTTACAAATGGTTACCGTTATTGATTTACAAATGGTTACCATTATTGATATTGACGACTATTTAATGATAGAGTTAAGGTCGAGGGCATATAATGGTGGAAATCCAGAGTTCGAGATCGCTATCGCAAGACTGAGATTTCGGATAACCTTGTCTGGAAAAATACATTGGGACTTGGATTGATATCATTGAATTGGGCGCCATGAAAATCAGTAATATTACACAATACATCATCAAACTGGAACATCCTGTACATTTGCAATTTCGATTGTCATGGATAATTATTGCCGCCGTATCCCTGTCCGGGTGCATCAGGGAGACAGGGACCAGCGGGCTCAGTAATTCTGAAATCAAGGCAAAACAGGTATCGCACGAACAACAATTTGTCGCCAAGAAATGCACTTCGGCTAATCGACTGACCAGTTCTAACCGGGCCAGCGAAACACTGAACGGAAAGCTGATAAGCTATGGCGAAAATGAGGCCAAGCTTGATGCGGCAACGAAAAGCAAAATCACCGCCAGTCTTCAGGCCAAGGGCAAGGAATTGACTGAACTGGATCATCTGTTGAAAGTTGAATGCAAAACCTATTCAACCTGTGAATTTCAGGCCAGCACGACAAAACAGGATTGTTCAATACAAAAAGCCAAATTCATGAAAGCCGATCGAAACATGCTTGAATTTGGCAAATCACTGGCAAAACTAAAAACCAGCTAACCCGATTAATCCACGAGCCACCCCATAATCATTGAATTTATCTCAGAAATTACTACCAAATTTCTTCAGCAAGTGGTTACCGAAAACGTGCCGTTAATTTTCGACGCTACAACATAATGAGAATAGCCGATATAAAACACTTGCAGAACATTTACAGAACATATACGGTATGTTCATGTTCTGTTCAGTTGATTCTCCAATTACTATCGTATCCGCGTAGCCATGTTCGTAATATACAATATCTCAGTGCTCAGTTCCGGGACGGGATTGTGTAAAATCAGACGCCTTCTACAAAGCCCGATATATTAGGGTATCCAATTGTTTGACCCTGATAAACAGGAGACCCGATTATGTTAACCAGAAAACAGCAGCAACTTCTGCTTTTTATCCATCAACGCTTGCAGGATGAAGGCATTCCACCCTCATTCGATGAGATGAAAGATGCGCTTGAGCTTAAGTCAAAATCGGGTATTCATCGACTGATTACTGCACTGGAAGAACGTGGGTTTATTCGCCGGCTACCCAATCGGGCCCGGGCTCTTGAGATATTACGATTGCCTGATGGTCATGATAATCGTTTGCGGGCTCATCATTCCGGTGCCCTCGATCAGCCGACAAACCATGGACACTTGAAAGAACCCTCCCCTGTATCTGATATTGGTTCATTCGGTGCTTCGCATTCCAGGCAGGGCTACACTCCTGCTGAAAATATGCCAGGCCTCGCCAGAAGAGGTTTCAAGCCCAAGATTATTGGTGACGAGCTTTCGTCTACCGATCATTCCGGCAATGATGTTTCGGGTGATAATATTGATACAGGTAACAATGTATTGGCGGGACAATTTGGCAGTGCGGCGAACACTGCACAAGGTGATAAAACTCCGCAAATACCAGTAATGGGCCGCATTGCGGCAGGTGTACCCATTTCCGCTATTGAAGTTCAATCTGATTTCACCTCAGTTCCCCACGGTATGCTTGGCTCAGGAGAACATTTTGCTTTGGAGGTTGCTGGTGATTCAATGATTGAGGCAGGAATAAACGATGGTGACACTGTCATTATTCAAAAATCAAATGATGCAACAGTTGGTGAAATTGTTGTCGCTTTTATTGATGATGAAGAGGCAACCCTGAAGCGTTTCCGTCGCCAGGGAAATTCAATTGCTCTGGAAGCTGCAAATCCCGCCTATGAGACGCGTGTTTTTGATCAGCAACGCGTTAAGGTTCAGGGCAGACTGATCGGTCTACTGCGCAGCTATCAGTAGTTTGGTGCTGTGGTCCGCTTCTCAACTCGATCAGGCACGGGTTATCCGTTTTGATTGAGCAGAAAATCGGCCTCTGGTGTCAATCAGAACGGACGCATGCTTTTCAATGAGATCATAATCAAAGTCGTTATGATCGGTTAGTAAAATTACAGCATCAAATCCAGCAACAGCATTAGCGTCAAGATCAACAGATTTCAGATCAGATTTGTGATCGCGCATCGGCGGAAACTCTGGAACATTTGGATCAGAATAAGAAACAATGGCGCCCCATTCACGCAATAATTCCATCACATAAACGGATGGACTTTCGCGCATATCATCAATGTCCCGTGTGTGGATACCCAGCGCCAAAACACGGGCACCATTCAAAGATTTTCCAACTTCATTGAGCGCTCGTACAGTTTTGCCGACGACATATTTTGGCATTGAAGCATTTATTTCGCCAGCCAGTTCAATAAAATGGGTGTGTAATCCGAACTCACGGGCTTTCCAGGTCAGATAAAAAGGGTCAACAGGAATACAGTGACCACCAATTCCCGGTCCCGGATAACAAGCCGTAAATCCAAAAGGTTTGGTTTTGGCAGCATCAATAATCTCAAATATGTCCAGCCCCATGGCATCTGCAACAACTTTCATTTCGTTAACCAGACCGATATTGACAGATCGATGAATGTTTTCCAGCAATTTCACCAGTTCAGCTACCTCTGTCGAACTCACCGGCACAACCTGATCAATAAATGTGCTGGAAAATGCTCGTCCAACTTCAAGACAGTGTTTGGTATGTCCACCAATAACTTTCGGGATGGTACGGGTTGTAAAACTTTGATTTCCCGGATCCTCACGTTCAGGAGAATAAACAAGAAAATAGTTTTCCCCGACATCAAACCCAGCAGCTTCAATATAGGGCAACAATATTTGGCGGGTTGTTCCAGGCCACGCGGTGCTTTCCAAAGTAAGTAGCTGATTTTCTCACATAAATGGGGATGTCATTTCCATTGCACCAGCGACAATGCTCAAATCATGTTCACGGGTTTTATTGAGCGGCGTGGGAACACAAATAATTATCGCATCACATTTTTTGACCTGCCAAAATCTGTAGTCGCCTTGAAACCCGATTTACACATCTGCCCAATATCGGCATTGGAAATGTGTTTGATCGGACTGGCACCATCATTAAGTTGCTGTGTACGATGATGAACCACATCAAATCCGATTACACGAAAACCGGCATTGGTAATTGATATACCCTGGGGAATACCAACATAACCCAATCCTAATATGCCAATAACAGCATTTTTGTTATCGAACCGTTCTATTAATGTAATCATAAAATTATCCATTTTATCAGATTACTCGCTAATAATAACGAGCGCTTGCGCCTTCAATAAAAGCAATTTTGGTGTCTATGGTTCAAACCACCCGAGTTTGAACCGCAGGGTTTCAATAATCAAAAGTCAATTTGAGGGAATCAATTGCAATGCTTGAGATTTCTATCGTAAATCTGACCCGGTGTTTCATCCCTTATTCAGATACAATTCTCAAATTTATAAATTCCTGTCCTAGGGTTGGCAAAGACTGCACATCCCTGCTATCGTCCAGATCAATCATGTTTATACAAATTTAATATGATAAAAAAGGGCTGAGTGAAACCTGAATTTACATCCGGGAGCAATAACACAGAACCAACTGCGTTTCTCGCATTTATCAGTGTTACCTTAATCAATCATCAGGTCGAAGTTGGCAGCAAATGCAGAGAACCAAAACAAAAATATTATCACAAAATAGTCTAATGGGAGTTAGTTATGAAATCCACAAAGCTGTTTATGTCCGCCTTAGTGGCTACAACCATGTTGGTTGGCGCTACGCAGGCAAAAACGCTTGTCCATTGCTCTGAAGGTTCGCCTGAGGGCTTCGATGCCGCGCTGTATACAGCCGGTACAACTTTTGATGCGTCATCACGCCATATCTACAACAAACTGGTGGAATTTGAGCGTGGCACAACCACCATTGCTCCAGCACTGGCCGAAAGCTGGACGGTTTCCGACGACGGTCTGGAATATACATTTCAATTACGTAAAGGCGTAAAGTTTCACTCAACTGACTTCTTTACACCAAGTCGCGACTTTAACGCTGATGACGTTGTATTTTCTTTCAAACGTCAACTCGACAAAGCCCATGCATGGCACCAATACACTGCTGGTACCACCTGGGAATATTTCAATGGCATGTCAATGTCTTCTCTTCTCAAAGACATTGTGAAAGTAGACGATAACACCGTCAAATTCATGCTCACTCGTCCTGAAGCACCGATGATCGCAAATCTTGGCATGGATTTCGCGTCTATTGTCTCAAAGGAATATGCTGACAAACTTGCAGCGGGCGGAAATAGGGAAGATTTGAACCAAAAGCCAATCGGCACTGGTCCATTCAAGTTTCTTGCTTATCAAAAAGATGCGGTTATTCGCTATCAGGCCCATGATACTTATTGGGCTGGCAAAGCGATGATTGATGACCTTGTTTTTGCAATCACTCCGGATGCTGCGGTTCGCCATCAGCGTTTGAAGGCCGGCGAATGCCATTTCAATCCTTATCCAAATCCAGCCGACCTTGACGCAATTAAAGCAGATGCAGATCTAAAATTGCCACAACAGGAAGGCTTGAATGTTGGTTATTTGGCTTATAATACCACCGTTGCGCCTTTCAATGATACAAGGGTACGCAAAGCACTCAATATGGCGATTAATAAACAAGCCATTCTTGATGCTGTATTCCAGGGTGCCGGAAGTGCCGCCAAAAACCCGATTCCACCAACAATCTGGTCCTATGATGAAAGCACCGTTGATGATCCCTATGATCCGGCGGCTTCTAAAAAACTGCTCAGCGAAGCAGGTGTCAGCGGATTAAAAATGGAAATCTGGGCAATGCCAGTTCAGCGCCCTTACAATCCAAATGCGCGACGCATGGCAGAACTTCTGCAGGCTGACTTTGCAGCTGTTGGCGTTGAAGTGAAAATCGTATCCTATGAATGGGGTGAGTATCTGAAACGCTCAAAAGCAAAAGATCGAGCCGGCGCGGTATTGCTTGGTTGGACTGGTGACAATGGTGATCCAGACAACTTCCTTGCCGTTTTGCTTGGTTGTGATGCAGTCGGTGGTTCCAACCGTGCACAATGGTGCAACAAGGAATTTGATGGTCTGATCAAAAAAGCCAAAACTGTTTCCGATATGGATGCACGTACCAAGCTTTATAAAGAAGCTCAGGTGGTGTTCAAACGCGAAGCGCCTTGGGCAACGATTGCGCATTCTGTTGTGTTTAAAGCCATGCGTAATGAAGTCTCAGGCTACCTAATCGATCCATTCGGTGGTCACAACTTCTATGGTGTTGACATAAAATAGACTGTTGTCAGTCTGTTTTAGCGGAGATTTTTGTTCCGAAAAACACAACACAAATAGACTACCTCATCGGTGCACGTTGCTCCGATGAGGCTCCAATACTGGCGCAAAACACATGTTCTTTTATATTATTCGCCGTTTCGGCCTTCTGATACCGACCTTTCTGGGTGTCACGATTGCCGCCTTTAGTTTTATACGACTGCTTCCTGGTGATCCTGTCCTGTTGATGGCTGGCGAACGTGGGCTGACCCCCGAGCGCCACGCCGAACTGTTGCATCAGTTCGGATTTGATCGCCCTTTGTGGGAGCAGTTTCTCGACTATTTTATGGGCATATTTCAAGGTGATCTTGGCCATTCGCTGGTGACTAAAAAACCTGTGCTGGAAGAGTTTTTTGCACTTTTCCCCGCCACTTTCGAACTCTCAATTTGTGCGATGATATTTGCAACAACACTGGGCATTTCGGCAGGCATTTATGCCGCCATCCGCAGAGGCACCTGGTCTGACCAGGCAGTTATGGGTACTGCCCTGATCGGTTACTCCATGCCCATTTTTTGGTGGGGTCTTTTGCTGATCATTCTGTTTTCCGGCATTTTGGGCTGGACACCGGTTTCCGGCAGAATTTCGCTTTTCTATTTCTTCCCTCAAGTGACCGGGTTCATGTTGATAGACAGTGTGCTGTCCGGACAAAAGGGAGCTTTCACATCTGCCCTCTCCCATCTGATCCTGCCTACTATTGTGTTGGGCACTATTCCACTGGCAGTTATTGCCCGCCAGACACGTTCAGCGATGCTGGAAGTATTGGGCGAGGACTATGTTAGAACTGCTCGTGCAAAAGGCATTTCTCCTTTTCGTGTCGTTGGTGTTCACGCCCTGCGCAATGCCATGATACCGGTGATTACTACTATAGGGCTGCAGGTTGGTGTGCTACTTGGAGGAGCAATATTAACAGAAACCATTTTTTCCTGGCCTGGAATTGGAAAATGGATGGTCGATTCAATTTTTCGCCGCGATTACCCTTCCGTACAGGGGGGGTTATTATTAATCGCTGTCATTGTGATGGTAGTCAATCTGACTGTAGATTTACTCTACGGCCTGATCAATCCAAAAATACGTCATACTGGGGGATGATATGAGCGAACAATCAGTTGCCAGTCGAAGTACAGATCCTTCTGATAGTCTGCAGACAGACACCAGAAAAACCGGACGTCTGGCGATGCTCCAGGAGTTCTGGCGCTATTTCAGTGAAAATCGCGGCGCAGTCCTTGGTCTGTGGTTTTTTGTTTTTATCTGCCTGATTGCGATATTTGCCGATTTCATTGCACCACATGGTGAAACCGAACAGTTTCGCGATGCATTGCTGGCACCACCTGTGTGGCAGGATGGTGGCCAGTGGAAGTTTCTACTGGGAACGGACGCCGTCGGTCGTGATATGCTATCTCGACTAATTCACGGTGCCAGATATTCGCTTTTTGTCGGGTGTATTGTGGTTTCCCTTGCTCTGGTGGTTGGTATTGCGATCGGCCTTTTTTCCGGTTTCGTTGGCGGCATCACTGATACCATTATCATGCGCGCTATGGATATCATTCTAGCCTTCCCGGCGTTATTGCTGGCTTTGGCGCTGGTGGCAATTCTGGGACCAAGCCTGACCAACGCGATGATTGCAATCGCCATCGTCCAGCAACCGCATTACGTTCGGCTCACCCGGGCAGCGGTCATGAGTGAACGTACCAAGGATTATGTCACAGCTGCTCGCGTATCAGGTGTACGGGCCCTGAGGTTAATGTTTATCACTATCCTGCCCAATTGTCTTGCGCCCCTAATTGTTCAGGCAGCGCTTTCATTCTCAACTGCCATTCTTGACGCTGCAGCCCTCGGATTTTTGGGCATGGGCGCCCAACCACCAACACCGGAATGGGGCACCATGCTGGCAGAGGCACGGGAATTCATTTTACGCGCATGGTGGGTGGTGACATTGCCTGGCGTCGCAATCCTGTTAACCGTGCTGGCGATCAATCTGATGGGTGACGGATTGCGCGATGCTCTTGACCCAAAATTGCGGAGATCCTGACATGGCTCTGCTGGATATCAAAAACCTGACCGTGGAATTTGCAACCGCCCATGGCAAGTTCCGTGCGGTAGATGGTGTGTCGTTTGCCGCAACCGCCAGTGAAGTACTGGCCATTGTCGGAGAATCCGGTTCTGGTAAATCTGTGGCGATGCTGGCTGTGATGGGCCTGTTGCCCTGGACAGCAACTATTACAGCTGACAAAATGGAAGTCGATGGCAGAGATCTATTGACGATATCAGCCAAGGATCGGCGAAAGATCATCGGCAAAGACATTTGCATGATTTTTCAAGAGCCGATGACGAGCCTTAATCCATGCTTCACAATCGGGTTTCAGTTGTCGGAAGCATTAAAAACTCACATGAATCTGGATCGCAAACAAAGGCGAGCAAGAGTTATTGAGATTCTCGATCAGGTCGGCATTCCTGCTCCCCAAAAACGTTTGTCGTCATTTCCCCATCAATTATCAGGCGGCATGAACCAGCGGGTGATGATTGCCATGGCGATTGCCTGCGAACCTAAATTACTGATCGCAGATGAACCAACAACAGCTCTCGATGTTACTATCCAGGCGCAGATACTGGACTTGTTACTCAAACTTCAAGAAGACACCGGTATGACATTGATATTGATCACTCATGATATGGGTGTCGTCGCAGAAACCGCCCAGCGTGTCTCAGTGCAATATGCAGGTCAAAAAGTAGAGGTGCAGGAGGTGAAAGAACTTTTTGCCAATCCGCACCATCCCTATACACAGGCCTTGTTATCGGCTCTGCCTGAGCGCGCTTCCGGAAAAACACTGGCATCTATTCCCGGCGTCGTTCCCGGTCAGTTTGACCGACCAAAGGGTTGTCTGTTCTCACCGCGTTGCAACTACACAACAGACTTATGTTCAAATACCCAACCTGACAATGCCGACAAAGAAGTTGGCCAGGCGTTGTGTCACTATCCTGTTGTCGACGGCCTTCCGAGTAATCATCCACATGCCTCTCGCAGCAAAGAGGTTGCATCATGAGTGAATTAACTGTGCTGAGTGCTACCGATCTGACACGTTTCTACCCGATCAATACCGGTGCCTTTTCACCCAATTTGACCCTGAAAGCGCTTGATGGCGTCAGTTTTGAGCTTCAGCGTGGCAAAACCCTTGCTGTGGTTGGAGAAAGTGGTTGTGGTAAATCCACCCTTGCCCGACTGGTGACAATGATTGAGGAACCCACATCCGGTGCGATGATCATTGGCAAACATGATATTGCTTCTGCATCCTTGGATGTGCGCACTCTGTTGCGGCCGAAGGTCCAAATTGTATTTCAGGACCCTTATGGATCTCTCAATCCGCGGCAGCGCGTTGGTGCTGCACTGGAAGAGCCATTGCTGGTCAACACTAGTTTTTCGCGCGAGGAACGTCGCGAGCGCGCCCTGGAGATGATGAAGAGTGTGGGTCTGCGTCCGGAACACTATAATCGCTATCCGCATATGTTTTCCGGCGGTCAGCGCCAGCGTATCGCTATTGCCAGAGCCCTGATGCTTGGTCCAGATATATTGGTACTTGATGAACCGGTCTCAGCGCTCGATCTGTCGATCCAGGCACAGGTTTTAAATCTGCTGAGCGAGTTGCAGGAAAGCCTGAACCTTGCCTATTTGTTTATCAGCCATGATTTGTCAGTGGTTAAGCATATTGCAGATGAAGTGATGGTAATGTATCTGGGACGCCCTGTTGAACATGGAAGCGCTGAAAAAGTGTTTAGCAATCCCGATCACCCTTACACCAAGGCACTGTTATCAGCAACGCCAGTTGCTGATCCCGCCCGACAGACAAATCGCACCGTATTGAAAGGCGAAATGCCCTCACCGCTCGATCCGCCGCCTGGTTGTCCATTCAATCCGCGTTGCCCAGATGTTTTTGGCAAATGCCGCGAGCATCGCCCCCACCTCAACCGGCAAATAAACGGCGTTGCCATCGCATGTCATTTGTTTGATTAATACATTGATCGTGCCGGAACCCGCACAAGGGTGCTCTGGAAACGATCATAACCATAACATCCAATAATGGGCGCTGTCTTTGACTTCAATCGCTTTTGCCTATATCCAGAAACCCGATATTTAAGCTAACTTGAACCAACCTAATATGAACAATAAGCTTGTGTATTTGTTAGGATTAAAGTCTGGTTGATGTCAGAACTCAAATGTCTTTTGTCTCGAACAATCCATCGTTAAAAAAAACAAAACTCAGATGTGGAGGGGAATATTTTTTGATTGTCAAAGCAATTACCCTCATTTTTGGATTATCACTGGTATTCACCAATCCGATATCCGCACAACCAAAATCGCAATATGAATCCAAAACCATACTCATCAACGGTTTCGGCAGTGCGGCATCTTTCATCGGATTTGGGTTTCGCAATTTGCAAAAGAAGATTTCAGGTGCGCAACTTTATTCCTATGTTGGTCCGATGGAAGGGTGGACGATTATCGCGCCCAGAGTGCTTCGTGATGTTCGTGCTGCTTATCGCAAGAATCCGAACACGACGATCAATCTGATCGGCGTGAGCTTTGGTGCTAATTTGCTTACCCGAATTGTTGCAAAACTTCACAAGGACAACATTCCCATCAGTTATCTGGGTATTTTAGATGGCTATCCACTCACGCCGGTTACACCCAATGTGCGCAGAGTGGACAATTTCACCTGCACGGCGATTGGATGTCTGAGGGATAAGGTAGAATTAACTGCTGGCAACAATGTAACGATACATCATACTTTCAAATACAATACAACCCACATCAAGCTCCCGGACAAATTTGAAGTACAGCGACGCATTTTACGCCAGATCGGTTCTTTTCATCTGGAACTTGGCGACACCTGCAGGGGAGCAGTAGAATCCCGGCTTGACTGCTAGACCGCTTCTTGTTTACACGGAATCATTTGACCGTTTATTCACGTTTTCTGGACAGCGTTATGCTTTTCTTGTGGTCAACCAGACCACGGCGAAAATCATGCCTTGCCAGTAAACGTGAATAAACGGTCAAATGATTCCGTGTAAACAAGAAACGGTCTAACACAAAAACCCAGTTTCCTGGCTGGGTTGACACCGTTTGATCAAAATTCCCGTTGATGACATTTTGTTCTTATAATGTTCTTGTTTAATTCCCCTCATTCGTGTTAAGGTTGCAACTTATATGGGGTAATCTGATTATGGTTTCACGCGTACAGACGGTGTCTTTTCAGGGGATTGAGGCAGTTCCTGTTGATGTTCAGGTGATGGTTGCACCGGGCAAAATTGGCATGTCTATTGTCGGATTGCCTGACAAGGCAGTGGCTGAAAGCAGGGAGCGGGTTCAGGCAGCGTTGCATGCCAGTGGTCTTTCAATGCCTCCCAAACGGGTAACGGTTAATCTGGCACCAGCGGATTTACCCAAAGAGGGAAGCCATTATGACCTGCCGATCGCCTTGTGCCTGATGGCGGCACTTGGCGCTATCCCCGGCGATGCGCTGCATGATTTTGTTGCATTGGGTGAATTGTCTCTGGATGGCACGATTACCCAGATTAATGGCACATTGCCTGCCGCCATTGGTGCTAATGGACTTGGTAAAGGCATCATATGCCCACAGGCAAGCGGTGCGGAAGCTGCGTGGGCAGATCCTGATATGGATATACTTGCGCCCTGCAGCCTTATTGCGCTGGCCAATCATTTTCGTGGAACGCAAATATTATCACGCCCAAAAGCCGGCATTTCAGGCGTGAGCGACACGCTTCCTGATCTCAATGAAATAAAAGGTCAGGAAACTGCAAAACGTGCACTTGAAGTGGCCGCCGCCGGTGGTCACAACATGCTGATGGTCGGGCCGCCAGGTTCGGGAAAATCAATGCTGGCAACCCGCCTTGCCGGGATATTACCTGCGTTGTCTCCCAAAGAACTGCTTGAAGTTTCAATGGTCGCCTCGATATCCGGAAGACTGCCTGACGGCATGTTATCTGATCGCCGTCCCTTTCGTGCCCCTCATCACTCGGCTTCAATGGCGGCATTGGTTGGTGGTGGGGTCAAGGCAAAACCGGGTGAGGCGACGATGGCGCATAATGGCGTTTTGTTTCTCGATGAATTGCCGGAATTTCAACCTCAAGTACTGGATTCACTTCGCCAACCCCTGGAATCGGGTGAAATTGTTGTCGCCAGAGCCAATTACCGGGTTAAGTATCCATCCAGATTTCAACTGATTGCAGCGATGAACCCCTGCCGCTGTGGCATGGCGGGGGAGCCGGGCCATCAATGCAAACGCGGGCAACGTTGTGTTAGCGATTATCAGGAACGCATATCGGGGCCGTTTTTGGATCGTATTGATATTCGTGTTGAAGTACCTGCTGTCAGTGCCGCAGATATTATTGCGCCTTGTCAATGCGAGGCGAGCGGTGACGTTGCCAAGCGGGTGATGAAAGCCAGAAACATTCAGCAAAAACGATATGGCAATGTTGATATAGGGCAAAAAACCAATGCTGCGGTCAGTGGTGCTATCATTGAGGAAACAGCTAAAATTGGCAGTGATGCAAAGCAATTAATGGTTGAAGCTGCAAATGTGATGAAGTTTTCTGCGCGCGCCTATCACCGTATTCTTAAAGTAGCGCGCACTATTGCTGATCTGGATGGTGTTGAGAAGGTCGCAAAGATCCATCTGGCAGAAGCAATTGCCTATCGTGTTTCCTCAAAACGCTTTGCTGATGCAGCCTGATTTCTTGTGGAAAGAAAATCCATGTGATTATTGGAGCGTTGGTTAGTAATAATGATACCGGGCAAGTTGTGTCAATAACCACCATTGAAACTGTTCAGCTTGACACTTATAGATTTGAAAATACCGGTGTTTACGCAGTACAATCATTTCATGAAAAACCAACCTTCGATACAAGCTGATCCAATTATCATTTCGCCCGGTAAACTAGGCCAAATTAACAATCTGACCTGTCGGCTGGCAGAAACAAGCGATGAAGTGCGCAAAAGCCAGCAGATGCGCTATGATGTGTTTTTTGAGGAACTTTCGGCCACGCCCAGTCCGGCCTCCAGATTAAATCGACAGGATATTGATGAGTTTGATCGCCATTGTGATCATCTTCTGGTGATCGATGATGATCTGGACGAGAGTGCGAGAAGTGGGAAAATTGTTGGCTCCTACCGACTGCTGAAGCAAAGCAAATTATCCCAGACAACTGAATTTTATTCCCAGTCAGAATTTGACATCAACACGATGATCAAACGCCATCCAGAGAAAAGTTTTTTGGAGTTTGGGCGCTCGTGTGTGTTGCCTTCCTATCGCAACAAGCGAACGATTGAATTATTGTGGCAGGGCAGCTGGGCCTATGTCAGACACCATCAGGTTGATGTGATGTTTGGTTGCGCTTCCTTTGAGGGGACCGATATTGACAGGCTGGCCGAACCTCTGTCGTTTCTCTTTCATCACAAACGCGCAAAAGGGGATTGGGAGGTTTGCGCACAGCGTGAGCATGCCATTGACATGAACCGCATTGATATCGACGCACTGGACAACAGGTCGGCGCTGCGGCAATTGCCGCCTTTGGTTAAAGGTTATCTACGCCTGGGCGCGATGATTGGCGGCGAAGCGGTGATTGATCATCAGTTTGGTTGCGTTGACGTGCTGATCATATTGCCGGTGGCTAAACTCAATCCACGATATGTCAATTATTATGGCGCCAATGCTGAGCGATATTTGCCCGGGAAATAGGCAATATTCTGTGGAATGGTAGCGAGCCTTGCGCTTCAACTATTTGTACGGCTTGCCAAAGCAGGCGGAATATTGAATCTTTGAACCCGGTTCACCCACAATCATGAGCGTTTTGTTGCAGGATCAGGCCCAATCACAAAGTGAAGTTCAAGGCGGAAAAGTAACGCCGATGATGGAACAGTTTATCCAGATAAAAGCGGATAATCCCGGATCTTTGCTATTTTATCGCATGGGCGATTTTTATGAAATGTTCTTTGAAGACGCCCAAATTGCCGCTCAGACACTGGGCATTGCACTGACCAAAAGGGGTAAATATCAGGGCAATGATATCCCGATGTGCGGCGTGCCTGTTCATTCCTCCGATGATTATCTCTTGAAGCTGATCAGGCACGGGCATCGCGTTGCGGTATGTGAGCAACTGGAAAACCCTGCTGAAGCTAAAAAACGGGGTGCAAAATCAGTTGTTCGGCGCGGTGTCGTTCGATTGGTGACGCCAGGTACTATCACCGAAGAAAAACTCCTGGACCCATCGCGTTCCAATTTTCTATGCGCATTGGCGCGGTTGCGCACCGGAGAAAGCAGCCAGCAGCTGGCTTTGGCCTGGATCGAGTTATCAACGGGCAAATTTGGCACCGCCAATACCAGCGAGCTGAATTTGACCAGCGATCTGGCGCGTATTGAGCCCAGTGAACTGATCATGTCGCAAAACCTCGCAGAACAGGATTTCATCAAGGAAAACCTGCTTGGCCTGAATATTGCAACCACCCAACTGCCTGGAAATTTGTTTGACAGTGCATCAGCTGCCAAACAATTGTGCGAGTATTTTAATGTGCAATCGATGGATGGGTTTGGGACTTACAGCAAATGCGAGTTGACTGCTGCTGCTGCAATTTTGGCCTATGTTGAAAAAACCCAGTTGGCTGAAAAACCTGCTCTGTCCCATCCACAAAGCCAAAGTAGTAGTGAAGTGATGTTGATTGATGCAGCTACGCGCATCAACCTGGAACTATCGAAAACCCTTAGCGGGGAACGTCAGGGCAGTCTGCTGAAGGCGATTGATCGCACCATTACCGGACCCGGCGCACGTGAACTGGCGGTCCGGTTGATGGCGCCTTTGATTTCAAAACCTCGCATAGTGCAGCGGTTGGATGCTGTCTCATTTCTGCGGGATGATTTGTCATTGTTGGGTCAATTGCGTGAATATCTAAAATCTATTCCGGATATGGCACGGGCAATATCGCGTTTGGCGCTTAATCGCGGCGGACCTCGTGACATGAGGTCGTTGTTGCAGGGATTTGAAGTGGCCAAACAAATTTATGACGTCCTGTGCGAACTGCGTGATGTGCCTTTCGAAATCGAGGTTATTCGTGATGGACTGGGTAACTCACCCGATGAGTTAAGGGAATTATTGGAGGCGGCGTTGGGCGATGATGTGCCTATTCTGGCGCGCGATGGGGGGTTCGTCAAACAAGGTCATAACGGCGAACTGGATGAACTGCGCACTTTGCGTGATGCAAGTCGAAAAATTATTGCCGGCCTTCAGGCAAACTATGCAAATCAAACCAGTGTCAAGGCATTGAAGATCAGGCATAACAATGTTCTGGGATATTTCATTGAGGTAACGGCAAATAATGCGCCAAATCTACAGCGTGAAGATTTGACGGGGTTATTTATTCATCGCCAAACACTTGCCAACGCGATGCGGTTTACGACAACTGAATTGGCAGAACTGGAATCCAAAATTGCCAATGCCGCTGGAAGGGCATTGGAGATCGAGTTGGGCATATTTGCCGGGCTGCTTGAAAAGACGGTGGGTGCCAGTGGTGCAATCATCGGTGTTGCAGATGCAATTGCAAATCTGGATGTAACCGCCTCAAATGCAAAATTGGCAGAGGAGCAAAATTATTGCCGGCCCGAGATAACAGAAGACCTTGAATTCGATATCAGGAATGGTCGTCACCCGGTGATTGAGCAGGTTCTCCAAGGCCAGACAGATACACCCTTTATTGCCAATAGCTGTAATCTCAGCCCGGACCATAACCAAACACAAGGTGCGATCTACCTGCTTACCGGTCCTAATATGGGGGGTAAATCTACCTATTTGCGCCAAAATGCTCTGATGGTGTTGCTCGCCCAGATGGGTTCTTTTGTGCCAGCGGAACAGGCGGTAATCGGTATTGTTGACAGGCTTTTTTCCAGGGTGGGAGCTTCTGATGACCTGGCACGCGGGCGTTCGACTTTTATGGTTGAAATGGTGGAAACAGCAGCAATCCTCAATCAGGCCAGTGAACGCTCATTGGTTATTCTTGATGAGATTGGCCGGGGCACGGCGACATTTGATGGCCTTTCGATTGCCTGGGCTGCCATTGAGCATCTGCATGAGGTCAATTGTTGCCGGACTTTATTCGCCACCCATTACCATGAACTGGTGGCGCTGGCTGAACCGTTGCATCGGTTATTTAACGCAACCATGAAAGTCAAGGAATGGCAGGGTGATGTGGTGTTTATGCATGAAGTGATAGCCGGTGCTGCTGATCGCTCTTATGGCATTCAGGTGGCAAAACTGGCGGGTTTGCCAACTTCTGTTATTGAACGGGCGCGTGATGTATTGACCCAGCTGGAAAATGTTGATCGTGAGAATTGTGCAACCAGGATTATTGATGATCTTCCACTATTCAGCGTTGAACAAAAACCGGTGCAAAAACCGGCAGATATAGATACTCCGCTGGTCAGCGCATTGGCGCAGATATTTCCGGATGAACTCAGCCCGCGTGAGGCACTGGAAAAGCTCTATGCGTTACGGGCAATGTTGGATAAGGCAAAACCTAGAGTTACTTGAAACTAATCTGGACGCAACGCGTTCTAATAACCTTCCTGGCTCATCAACTGCTTGAGCGACATTTGCGGGCGGGGGCCAACATGCTGAATGACTTCAGCGGCTGCGAGGCCTCCCAGTCTGGCACAATCGATCAATTCAAAATCATGGGTCAACCCATACAGAAAGCCGGATGCATAAAGATCTCCAGCTCCTGTCGTATCGACCAGTTTATCAATTGGATGGGCCTCGACTTCGACGGTATTTTCCCTGGTAATTGCCAGTGAACCGTGTTCGCTGCGGGTAACCGCTGCCAGGGCGCAATCATTGCGCACCGCATCAATGGCACTTTGAAGAGAGGAAGTTTCATACAATGAAAGGATTTCCATCTCATTGGCAAAAATGATATCCACCGTGCCCGAACGCATCAGTTCCAGAAATTCCCGGCGGAAACGGTCGACACAAAAAGGGTCGGATAGGGTGATTGCAGCTTGCCGTCCATTGGCATGGGCGATATCAGCAGCCTGTCGAATAGCATCTTTCGCCCGGGGCGGATCCCAAAGGTAGCCTTCAAAATATGTTATCTTGGATTGCGCTATCTTGTCTTCTTCTACATCATCTGGTCCCAATTCCATACAGGCACCCAGATAGGTATTCATCGAGCGCTCGCTGTCAGGTGTGACAAATATGAATGATCGCGCGGTGGGCGGTTCATTTTCCAGAGGTTTGGTATCATAGGCAACGCCACTGGCGCGTATATCATGGGTAAAAATTTTACCCAGAGGATCGTCACAGATTTTGCCAATGTAGGCGGCATTGCCACCCAGGCTGGCAACGCCCACTGCGGTGTTGCCGGCACTGCCACCTGAAGCCTCAATAGCTGGGCCCATAACAGAATAAAGATGTTCGGCGCGTTCAGCATCAATCAGATTCATAGCGCCTTTGATGATTTTCTCATTGATCAGAAAATCATCTTCAGTGCTTGAGATAATATCAACAATTGCATTGCCGATGGTCAGCACATCAAATCTCGCGTCGCTCATGTATAAAGTCTCTCAATTGGTAATATCAACAGAATTAGCAGATGTGATCTAGCCTTTATTGCATAGGATTGGAACCGTTAATATGCGAATAGCGATGAAATCATGGACATAATCGACGAGTTGGTATTTCCTTGATGATTGACCTGTCACTCCCAAATCCAGACATGTTGGATGCGGTTTTGCCGGGCATGAACTGCACGCATAGCTTAAAAAACCTGTTGTCAGTGGTTGAGAATGGCCCGTGCAGAAAATTGAACGATTTCACCACGCCAAATCCGACGGCTGAAACAAAAAGCGCTGCCTGATTTGTCGCGAACTAATTGTTCCTGTTCTATCCCGGCCTGATATGGCATGAGACCTAATAGTTCAGCTTCGTCCAGATCAAGTACCCGCATGCGGATGACGATATCAGCTGTATGCCCCAGTGGACTGTAGCGTTGTTTCTGCAGGTGTTTCGTTGTTCGATATCCGGTATCCGTCAGCGGGTCGCTACATCTTTCTGCGATTACCGTTTCCGTCTCAAGAAAAGCAGTGTGACCCTGGCGTCGAAACAGCCTGGTACCCTGACCCACGAATTGGTGCGTGGGGAGGCTTCAGGTCGCGTGCGCTGTACGCCTTACAAAATGCTATTGTTTGAGATACCCAGAGATACCTCGTTTTTTACGCAGCAGGCAGGTGTTGAGGCCGGTTAACTAGCGGATTGTTTCAAACAAAAGGAACACATAGAGTGTTATCCAGGTTTATTCGGATATATGTGTGGTGATGCTGGCATCACAAACATGATGCAACAATCCCGATGGGTCTTGATTACCGCCCTTAGGGTCCAATATAACAACTTCTCATTGCGTTGTGTTTTCTTGAAGGTGGTGACACCGCCTGCAAAAAGCACTTTAATCGAGAAACTGATATGTTGGATCTGTGGGTTTCTTTTGTCTCGAACAGTCCACCAGACTGGTGAAAGGGATTAACATCATGGACATAACAAATCAGCAGGCAAGGATAGAGCGCCTGGACTTCACGACTGATGAGGGTGCCGGAGAACGCGCTCGGATCGGTCTTCTCGTTCTGGAATCTGATCAAACGATGGAATGGGAATTCCGAATGTTAACTGATCTGCCCGGTGTGTCCGTCTATCACGCGCGTCTTGCCAATGATGTAATCGTCACGCCGGAAACGCTGGCTAATATGGAAGCTGAACTACCGGTTGCTGCAAAGCTGTTGCCGGATTATCTGGGTCTTGATTCTCTTGGCTATGGGTGCACTTCAGCTTCGACGATTATTGGTGAAGATCGTGTGACTGAAATATTCGAGGATGCCCACCCGGGCGTGCCGTCGACTAATCCTTTGACAGCGGCCAAAGCGGCGCTGCGTGCACTCGGTGTGAAGCGCCTTGGTTTGTTGACACCCTATAGCCCTGAAGTGACAGAAGCGATGCAGGTGAAGTTTGTCGCGGCAGGTATAGCTGTAACAGTCGTTGGCTCTTTCTACGAAGAAAGTGATTTTGTAGTTGGCAAAATCGATCGGCAATCCATTTTGCAAGCCGCACTTTCTGTTGGGCAGGCGGAAGACTGTGATGGAGTGTTCATTTCCTGCACGAGTTTAAGAGCTGCGGATATTATTGAAGAGGCTGAGCAAGTTCTGAATAAGCCGGTTACCGCAAGTAATCATGCACTTGCGTGGCACTTGTTGCGTCTGGCAGATATTGATGACCAGTTGGACGGATTGGGTCAATTGTTCAGGGCTTCGTTAATACAGGAAAAGGCGAACCAATGACGATCAAATCCGAGTTCATTCGAGGTTTTCCTGACGACGAATTTGTGGTCCGAACGCAACGCGCACAGAACATGATGCGCAAGCAGTCCATCGATGCTCTTTTGTTGATGAGTGAAACGGAATTCACTTATTTCACTGGATTTCAGAGTAACTTCTGGCAAAGTCCCACCCGGCCCTGGTTTTTGATAATACCATCGGCAGGCAAACCTGTGGCGGTCATCCCCAGTATCGGTGAGAATGCAATTTCAGCCAGCTGGATCGGCGATGTTCGCGTTTGGGCATCCCCCAATCCACAGGATGAAGGCATCAGTCTGCTGACGACAACATTGAAAGAATTTGCAACAACACACAAACGCATTGGCGTATTAATGGGGTTTGAAACCCATTTGAGAATGCCTGCGAACGACGTTGATAAACTTCGTTTGGCTTTGGGTAGTATTGATTTGACGGATGCCACCGATATCATTCGCAATTTGCGCATGGTGAAGTCTGAGCGTGAGATTGGGAAACATGTTTTCGTTTGCGATCTTGTATCCAGTGCCTACGAAAACGTACCGAATTTGATTCGAGCCGGTATGTCGGAGCGAGAAACGATGCACACCTACCGTATGGACGTGTTGTCACGTGGCGTGGATTCGGTGCCCTATATTATCGCCACGGCCGCACCGGAAGGTTCCGATGATGCTATTCGCTACCCAAGTGATCGCGCCATGGCAGAGGGCGATGTATTGTTCATAGATACGGGCGCTGAGATTGATGGATATTATAGCGATTTTGATCGAAATTTTGCTATAGGGCGGGCCAGTGATGCCACCAGAAGGGCCTATGAGCTGGTTTATCGGGCAACCGATGCAGGTATAAAAGCAGTGCGCCCGGGTGCCAGAACCTGCGATATCTGGAAAGCGATGGCGGATGTTCTTGGTATGAGTGAAGCCACTGGTGGTGGCGTTGGTCGGATGGGGCACGGTGTTGGACTTCGCAATACAGAATGGCCATCGATCATGCCGACAGATGAAACGGTTCTTTGCGCAGGTATGGTGCTTGCCATTGAACCGGGTATCGATTTCGCGCCAGGCAAGATGATGCTGCATGAAGAAAATGTTGTTGTGCGAGAAAATGGCGCCCAACTGATCACCCGTCGTGCAGCACCTGAAATACCGATCATATGAACAGCGCAGAGGCGACAACCATTGATCGAGGGGAACTGATAAATGATCTGGCCAATATGATCCGTATCCCCAGTGTCAATCGATTTAGGGAAGATGATCCTCTTCATCCTGCAGAAGCGGCGATGGCGAACTACTTTGAAAAACGACTCTCGGAGCTGGGATCGGAAACCAGCAGCCAGGATTTATCGGCTGAGCGTCGAAACGTGCATGGTTGAATTTGACTTAAGGAAATACGAATGGACTGGCGTACAAAACTTCTCAATCCCACACCTCGAGCGCGGTTAGATTTCAAATCTCTCGCAACGCCGGTCTATCGGGGATCCACCGTTGTTGTTGACAATCAGGCGTCGGTTAAAGATGATTGGCAACAGGCTGAAAAAGGTTATTCCTATGGTCTGTATGGAACGCCAACCACACTGGAGTTGGCCTCACGGATTGCAGATCTTGAAGGCGCTCGCCATACCTTCATCGTCCCTGGCGGGCAGGCAGCCATCGCGCTTGTTTATCTTGCATATTGCAAGGCAGGCAGTCACGCGCTTGTGCCTTTTTCGGCCTATGGACCAAACCAGGAAATGGCCGAGGGACTTCTACGTGGCATGGATATTGAGGTGGAAGCCTATGATCCTCTGATCGGAACAGGTATCTCAAAGATGATCCGCGATAACACGACCCTCATATGGTGCGAGAGCCCGGGATCAGTGACCATGGAAGTGCAAGATGTTCCAGCAATCGTTGAAGCTGCTCATACAAGAGGGGTTTCTGTGGCATTAGACAACACCTATGCTGCGGGTGTTCTTTTTGATGCCTTTACTCACGGCGTTGATGTAAGTGTTCAGGCGTTGACCAAATATGTTGGCGGTCACAGCGATCTCTTGCTGGGTTCGGTTTCGGTTCGTGATGACAACGCTTATGAGGTGCTTGGCCCGATATATCGTCAATTAGGTCTGGCTGTTTCTCCTGATGATTGCAGCCTGGCACTACGGGGATTGCAAACTTTACCAGTGCGTCTGGATCAGTTGGAGAAATCGGCATTGGAAGTTGCGGAATGGCTAGCGATGAACGATTATGTCGACGCGGTATTCCACCCGGCCTTACCATCCTGTCCCGGTCACAGCTATTGGAAACGGGATTTTACCGGATCAGCCAGCGTATTTTCATTCACGTTCAAGGAGCATATTTCTGCAGAGAGCGCTGAGGCTTTTCTGGATGCATTGAAAATTTTCAAAATTGGTCTCAGCTGGGGTGGTGTTACCAGTCTGGCCGTTGTTTATCCCGATCTCAACCGACCCAATAAAGATTTTGGAGGCAGACTGGTTCGACTAAATATCGGTCTGGAAAATGCGGTTGATTTGATTGGCGATCTTAAGAATGCCATGGGGGACTTGTGAAGGTTGTTTATATTTTCGGCAAATTCGGCTTCCATAAGCGCAACATCAAAGAACTGGTAACAACACTGACAGAACTCATTGCCATAGCGGCACCGGCAATTGCCGGATTAAGCAACCCCAGCATGGCCAGAGGGATGCCGATTATATTGTAGATGAAAGCCCAGAACAGGTTTTGCCACAATTTTCCCCAGGTAGCGCGTGAGACACGAATTGCTTCAACAACCATTGCCGGATTTGAGCGCATTAGCGTGATACCGGCAGTTTCCATGGCAACATCACTGCCTGATCCCATGGCAATGCCAATATCAGCCAGTGCCAGTGCCGGGGCATCATTGATACCGTCACCAACCATGGCAACCACTTTGCCTTTGGCATGAAGTTTTTCTATGAATTTTGCTTTATCCTCCGGAAGGGTTTGTGCGACAAACTGTTCGATGCCAGCAGAATGGGCAATTGATTTTGCTGTGCGCTCTGCATCGCCTGTCAACATGATGGCGTTGATGCCTTCGTTCTTCAAAGCTCTAATTGCAGGTGCAGTCTCTTTGCGTATTGGGTCAGAGATGCCAATGAGGCCGGCAATCTTGTTGTTTATGGCAATGATCACGGCCGTTTTGCCTTCATCTTCCCATTCAGTTTTTGTCTCCAGCAATTGCGAGGCAATTGTGACGTTTTTGCTAGCCATCATCGCAAGATTGCCAATGATGATGTGTTCTCCCTCAACCAACCCACTAACGCCCAACCCAGTGTGGCTTTCAAAATCGGTCACTTTGCGCAGTATTAATTTTTGCTGATTGGCGTGATTTACCACAGCTGTGGCAAGTGGATGCTCGCTGGCAGACTGCAGTGATGCAGCCAGACGAATGAGCTTTTCTTCATCTTCTCCAACACTGTGAAGGTCGGTAACCGCAGGACGACCGAGGGTTAATGTCCCGGTTTTGTCATAAATTACCGTGTCGACCCGGTGGGCACTTTCCAATGCTTCGACATCCCTGAACAAAATACCGGCCTTTGCAGCAGCACCGGTCCCTGCCACAATTGCGGTTGGAGTTGCCAGTCCTAGTGCGCAGGGGCAGGCAATCACCAATACCGACACAGCTGCTACCAAAGCACTTTCAAATTCCGACCCAATGAGTATCCAGCCGAAAAAAGTAACAAGGGCGATCAGGATAATAGCGGGAACAAAAATTGCACTGACCCTGTCGACCAGGCGTTGCACCGGTGCCTTGCCACTTTGGGCGTTTTCGACGAGTCTAATAATTTTGCTCAGTGTAGCATCTTCACCGATTTTGGTCGCTTTGATGTGTAACAGACCGGTACCATTCAGAGAAGCACCGGTGACAGTATCACCGGTATCTTTGTCAACTGGCAGACTTTCGCCGGTAATCAATGATTCATCTGCTTGAGATTTTCCTTCGATAATTCTACCATCGACGGGAATTTTTTCCCCCGGGCGCACCAAAACGATATCGCCAACCTGCACTTCTTCGATGGCTAGTTCTATTTCCTGTTCTTGTCTAATGACATTTGCGGTTTGGGGGCGCAAAACCATCAATTCGAAGATGGCGGCAGTTGTTCCGCGCTTGGCCCTGGATTCGAGTATTTTACCAAATAGAATCAGGGTAATTATGACAGCGGCGGCTTCAAAATACAGATGACCACGGGCATTTTCTCCCAATACAAACAACATCGCCAGCGAATAAAAATAGGCAGCACTGGTTCCCATAACCACCAGTGTGTCCATATTACCGGTAAAAGCTTTAAGGGCGCTCCAGGCACCCCTATAAAATCTTGCACCAATCCAGAATTGCACCGGGGTAGCCAAAGCCAATTCCATCCAACCCGGCATTTTAGCCTGGAAACCCATCATGCCAATTATCATTTGAATGATCATCGGCAGGGTGAGGGCCAGTGCTGCAGCCAACAGGATCAGTTCACGCCTGTTGGCAGCGGCAGTTCGGGCTTTTCTTAATTCTTGCTGGCTTTTGTGTTGGGCAGAAGTGCTTAGATGAAGTTTCGCCGAATATCCTGATGTTTCTACCGTGTCGATCAGAATTGAAGAATTTCCGCCCAGCCAATCGACCTGGGCATGATCAGTTACTGCATTTACTCTTGCATCCAAAACGCCGGGGACCTGTTTCAGGGAATTTTCAACCCGCGCAGCACAATTGGCGCATGTCATACCAGCAATATCAAAATCGATGGTCTCTGAGGCAACTGAATATCCTGTGTCGCTCACTACTTTTGCCACTGTATTTGCATTAGTTTTGGTAGTGTCGAATTTGATATCTGCAAGTTCCAGCGGCAAGTTGACGCTGGCAAATTCAACGCCTTGAATTCCGTTCAGCGCAGTCTCCAGCCGTGATGAACATCCAGCGCACGTCATGCCTTCAATTGACAGTGAAATTTTCTCAAATGAATCAGTAATCTTATTCAGTTGCCTGGTTTGGTTGTTACTTAAAGGCATTGTATCACCGGGAGAGGTTTGATTCATGAAATCATTCAGCAAAAGAAACTTGCAACGTTCAATTTTATATAAGCCTTCCAGTCACTGGAAGGTCAATGGTCATTGGAAATCAATTCCAATATTTGAGGAAAATTTATTTTGGCGTGATCGTCGTCGACCAAACTATAATTTGCGCAATGCGACTTGATTAATCAGGTGATTTGACCCTTTTTGCAGAACGAGATCAGCACGTGGCCGGGTCGGCAAAATATTTTCTCGGAGGTTCGCGAGATTGATATTGTTCCACAGGCTCTGGCCGTAAGCCAGGGCTTCTTCTTCGGAAATTTGAGAGTAACGATGAAAGAAGGAAGCGGGATCACGGAATGCGGTTTCACGCAATCGCATAAACCGGTCCATATACCATTTTTCGACATAATGGGTTTTTGCATCGATGAAAATAGAAAAATCAAAATAGTCTGAAACAAAAGGTATTGCCACACCGTCGCGCACAACGTCTGATGATTGCAATACGTTGATGCCTTCGAAAATCAAAATGTCCGGCTTGTCGATGATATTGAATTCTTCCGCCAGCACATCGTAATGTATATGGGAATATAACGGCGCGCGAACTTTTGATCTTCCTGCTTTTATATCCGACAAAAATTGCAATACTTCACGAACATTGTAGCTTTCGGGAAATCCCTTTTTTTTCATCAACCCGCGTTTGTTCAACTCGGCATTTGAATAGAGAAATCCATCGGTGGTTACCAGATCCACTGTTGGGCTGGATGGCCAACGGGCAAGTAGTTCTTTCAATATCCGGGCGGTGGTGGATTTGCCGACAGCGACTGAACCGGCAATGCCGATGACAAAAGGTGTTTTTTCACCTTTGATGTTTAGAAACCGGCTACGTTGTCGAAATAATGAAAGTGCTGATTCCACATGTGAATATAGAAGCCTGGATAATGACAGATAAATGCGTTGCACTTCATCCAGTGACACGGGGTCATTAAGGGAACGTAACCGGTTAACTTCATTTTCAGTCAATGTCAGGGGCGTGTCAGCCCTGAATTGCTCCCACTCACTGGTGGAAAAATATAGAAATGGCGAAACTGTTTCGATGCCGCCATGGTCCCTTGAATCATCCCAGAAACTGGTATTATCAATATCGCTGGATTTTTGATCGGGTTTATTGAGCAAGGTTTATCTCACAAATGATCGGGATAATCTTAAAATTTATCTAGGCAGTAAACTCATAAACAGGGTCGAAATGGCAGCAGTTTTGCCGTCCTGTGGATATGATCAATTTGCCCGCCTGCAGCGTTGCAAGCTCTTGAAAACCAAAAGGTTTCCGGCGAACTGGTGCCCTGTATGCGAACAAATTGATTCATACCATTTCGATCCTGTTTATGAGTT
>JAAENI010000206.1 GCA_024224595.1 Hyphomicrobiales bacterium | reverse complement strand
GTATCAGTCTCCTGCGGGGTTTGCTGCTGATAACATAACGGGACTTACATGGGAGTGCTGAAATGAAATTTTAGCACATTTCTGCCTGTCTGTGGCAAAATTCATGTTTCAGTTCAAATTCCCATGGTCCCGATGGTTCACCTTAATTGTGAAATGATATCCTGAATAAAGAGGCGGCACATAGGGCCGCCTCTGAAAAATATGTCATACAGATTATTAAAAAACAAATCTGCAAATTCTGGTATGTGGATTTAAACCAAGGTAAATCTGATATTCCGATCCTCTTGTCGTCACTGACATCATATCTTAGTTAAATATTATTGATTCTTGACATATCGCCTGAATTTCAATCTCTGTAAGGGCACATTTAAAGAGCTTTAACTCGTCCATATCCCCGTCAAAACATTTTGTCGAAGATGATCCGGGATTTGCGTGGTGTTTGCCAATCCATAATTCAGCAGTATTGGTGATATTGCCGGGCCGGTTAGTCGGATTGAAGTCGAGAACTGGTTGCCCGTCAGCATAAAGCTTTCCTCCGTTCGGGTCATCACGATCCACGGTCACGGCAACACAGTGCCATTCGCCGTCAGCCAGATCAGGGCTACTCGCATAGTAATTGTACCAGCCGCTGGCATCGTACAATTGAAACAGCAATTGTCCGTTGAGAAGAATAAATGTATAACCGATACCTGTATTCTGATCCCGCTTGTCAACCAAAGATTCCATATTTTTGCTCTCAGTTCTGATATAAGCAATTATCGACAGATCACCTGTGCCGAAATTCAGTGCAGGATCGTCAGGCACGGCAACATAGTCGTTGGTGCCGTCAAAATGAAGGGCATAATCAACCATGCCTCCGGTGATGGGTAAAGGGTTATTCATATGAGTACCGTTATTGCCCCCCACAACATCAGAAGCAGTTGGTCCGACATGCTCATCAAACGGGTACCAGGCAACCTCTCTGCATGGAAAATCTTTGCATTTACCGGAACTGCCTGCATTGTAGATCGACATAATATCACTTTGATCAAGGGCTGTTCCAAACAGTTCAACCTCGTCAATAAGGCCATTGAACCAACTGCCTGAACAAAGAAAAGGTGAACGACTGCCAATGGTCAGGGGGCTTAAATTATCAAGCGACATTCCGGAGTAAGCTGTTGGATTAAATGATTCAACCATTATTCCGTCCACGAAGAATTTGATACCGTCAGTCTGATCCCGATCAACGGTGACTGCAACCAAATGCCATGAGCCGTCGGCAACGCTTGTATTTGAAATATAATTTGTCAATCCCCCGGAACCTGCGGCCAGTTGAAGTGACAGGTGGCCGTAATAAAGGAAAAAATGATAGCCGATTTCAGTACCGCCAAGACACATGCCGGTATCACAACTGCAAACGGCCTCCCGCTTGTCGATAATTGCAGCAATACCATCTGTCTGGCTGGTTTTGATCCATGCATCAATGCTAAAATCACCTGTGCCAACATCAAGAGAAGGATCATCAGGCGCTTCAACGTAATCGGTTGAACCGTTGAAGCTTAAAGCTCCGTCAACCATGCCCGGGGTAAATACCGGACTGCCAATATGTGTACCGTTGTTTCCATTGATAATTTCTGCTGCTGTGGAACCTGATACCTCATCAAATGGCCACCAGGCTCTCATGCCCAAAGGCGGATCAACGCAAGGCTGGGGACAAGGGCATTTCTCTGCTTCCCATTTAACTCTTGCGCGAACGGGCTTAATTTTATAGATGTTACATTTGGTTGAGACTTCTTTTATGTCTGTAAAGTAAAATCTTTCAAACTCAGCCCGGATGAATTCAATTTGTTCAT
>JAAENI010000205.1 GCA_024224595.1 Hyphomicrobiales bacterium | reverse complement strand
GGCTTGGATGATGATAGGCTGAAATGGCTGCATGCTCGCAAAAAGAATGAATGGCTGGATGACAAAGGCCCCAATCTAGGCGAGATTAACATGGGCGAGCGGATGCTGGGCACTGTTTTGAGCAGTAATCTTCGGCGGGGGAGTTAGAGGGCAGTGAACAGTAATCAGTGAACAGTGAACAGTAAACAGTTGGCAGTGAACAGTTGGCAGTAGTCAGACAGTGGTAACTGATTACTGATAACTGGTAACTGGTAACTGATTGCTGGCAGAGAGGAAGTGAATATGGGCAAATTGCCATATGTGGCTAATTTCCGTGAATTAATTGTTTATCGAAAGGCGCGCAAATTGTCTAGGGATGTTTTTCAGATTTCAAAAACTTTCCCCAAAGAAGAAATGTATTCACTGACCGATCAGGTTCGACGTTCTTCACGCTCAATTGGAGCGCAGATTGCGGAAGCGTGGGCCAAACGACGTTATGAAAAACATTTCTTAAGCAAACTAACTGATGCTGATGGTGAACAGCAGGAAACCCAACACTGGGTTGAAACGGCCGTTGACTGTGGCTACATTTCCCAAGTTCAAGGCACGAAACTTATCCAACAATGCGCTGAAATTGGTCGACTCCTGGGTGGTATGATGGCAAAATCAAACCAATTTTGTGGTAAGCTACCTAATGTGATTCGTGAACCGATTAGTCAGTATTTTGTCGGTGAACAGTGGACAGTGAACAGTGAACAGTGAACAGTGAACAGTGAACAGTTGGCAGTGAACAGTAAACAGTGAACAGTTGGCAGTAGTCAGACAGCGGTAACTGATAACTGATTACTGATAACTGATTACTGTTCACTGATAACTGATAACTGATAACTGAAAATATGCCAAAACGGCCGTTACACATTCTCATGATCGCCCCAACCTCGTTCTTCAGCGACTATGGTGGTCACATCCGTATTTTGGAAGAAACGCGGGCTATCCAGGCGCTTGGGCATCAGGTCACGATTGTTACCTATTATAAAGGAAGCGACCTGCCTGGACTCAGCATTCGGCGCACTGCGCCCTTGCCCTGGCACACAGATTATGAAGTGGGCTCATCCCGGCACAAGCTGGCTTTTGATGTGTATTTAGCGGCTCAATCTCTCATTGAAACGTTACGCATTCGGCCAGATGTGATCCATGGTCACATGCACGAAGGGGCGCTGATTGGGGGAATGTTGTCTCGACTGTTGCGGATACCACTTCTTTTTGATTTTCAGGGCAGCCTGACGGCAGAGATGGTTGACCACCAGTTCTTAAATCCAAACGGCCGTTTCTATCGTTGGGCATATCGTCTGGAAAAATTTATTTGCCGTTTGCCCCAGGCTGTGCTGACAAGCTCCATCCAGGCCCAGCAACTGCTCCAAAATGATTTTGAAGTGCCACCCCAACGCATACACCCTTTGCCAGATTGTGCCGATACAAAACGTTTTGATCCTGCAAAGTTTACGGCCGTTTCAAAAAACCGGTTACGTAAACAGTTGGGTGTGCCACTCGATTGCCCCATTGTGGCCTATTTGGGATTGCTCACAGATTATCAAGGCGTTCCCCACATCATCCAAGCCGCCACCATTCTGAAGCAAGCTGGTGAACATGTTCATTTTTTACTAATGGGCTATCCCAACGTTGCCAAATATAGCAACATGGCTGAAGCCCATGACGTTGCCGATAAGATCACCTTCACCGGCAAGGTTGTTTATCGTGACGCGCCCACCTTTTTGTCGTTGGGTGACATTGCGATTGCACCCAAAATGTCGGCAACTGAG
>JAAENI010000204.1 GCA_024224595.1 Hyphomicrobiales bacterium | reverse complement strand
CGGCCTTCGGTGGACCAATCCAGTTCATCTGCGGCGTTGCAAAACTTGTCCGATCAACCAGATCGCACTGCGTTTTACGCCTTGCCGAGTGAACTGGTTTGGCCCATCAAATGCTTCCGTGTAAACAAGAAACGGTCTAGATCAGCAATGTAACACCGGACAGCACGATCAATCCCAGGATTATCCGTTTGAACAACTGATCATTCAAAAAAGGACAAATTTTTTACCCCGAACCAGGAACCAATTACAATAGCCGGCGCGCACGTATTACCTCGCAGATGAATGACCATGTAGGCGCTTACCTTAAAACTAGTGGACACTACCGCCCAAAAAACAATCGCGTTAGGCGGGGCTCTCCGGCTTTCAATTACCCACAAATATGTTTTAACAATTTCACCTTACCTTGGAAGACTCGAATGTGATTCATGTCTGAGCACCTAATGAAATCAATGAGATGCCCAATGTGCTGTTCTACTCCGAAAACCGGCGACTGGCCTGATCATGAAGTTGACATCGAAGCATTGGGCGATGAGCGATTAAGGAAAAGGCTGCGCGGTCTTGTCGCGCAATTGGCGTGAGCCATCGGCGCGCCCATACAATGGCCTGTCAGAATTGTGCCAATACAAAGTTCCCGATGCATCAATGATCCACGATGCCTGGGGTCGAAATTATTCAACCGAACCAAGTTGGGCACAATGGATACAAGCCAGTTCGGGGAAAACTAGGACAAAAAACAAAGAACTCGTCATCAGTGATACTTCTATGGCCATTGCTGCTGCAAAAAATGGAATGGGAATAGCCCTCGTACCCAAATCTCTGGTTGCTGATGATCTGAGAAATGATTCGCTACTGGCCCCCTTGTTCAACCGAACTCAGGTTGAAAAAAGCTTATGTTTGCATCTTCCGAATGCCCGCTCACAATATCTCATTCTACAGCAATTTTTGGAGTTCCCGGACGTAATTTAAATGAAAATGCAGTGGGCAGAGATTTCTATTTTCATTAGTCTACCATTAGACCGCTTCTTGTTTACACGGAATCATTTGACCGTTTATTCACGTTTACTGGCAAGGCATGATTTTCGCCGTGGTCTGGT
>JAAENI010000203.1 GCA_024224595.1 Hyphomicrobiales bacterium | reverse complement strand
GTTAAACTTAAGGAGCTAAGACCGTTAAAATAAACATTATAACGAATTAATCCTATCATAGATTATATTATTTTTCAATTATAGTTTACAAAGAACTTTACTCGGCAAAATATTATACAAAAATGTATACCCTCAATAAAACAAAGTTCAATTTCATATACTATTCATACAGCCAAACAATCTTAAGAAGTACCATGAATATCGAAAATATCAAGCTGAGTATTTATTGTATTTCCCTAATCAACAACCCCAACAACAACGCTTCTAACCGGCAGTCCATCCTGCTCTAGAATCTGTCTTGCCCCGTTGCCTTCATCCAGAACAATTACAGTTTCTCCGTTACCAGCACCAACTGCATCGACGGCAATCACGTAACCGCCGGTTGGTTTGCCGTCGGCATCAAGTCTTTCTACAACCAGCAATTTTCTGCTGTCCATTGAACTGTGATGGATAGTTGAGATGATACTGCCGGCTACAAGTCCAAGAATCATTGGTCACCGTCCAGTTTGACATCGTCAACAATGCCGACGATTGCATGATCAACTGGTACGAAGCTTGGCTCAAGTGTGAGCGCTGCTTCGCGACTTGCTTCCCAATAAATTGTTTCACCGGGGCCGGCCATTTTGGTGCTGTCGGCACAGACAATTGGAGTGTCGGTGTCTTCGCCGTTTTTGTTCAGCGGTTGAACCCAAAGCAGAGGTACGCCACACATTCCTTCAGAGATAGTTGTGGCAACCAAGGTTCCGATGACTCTGCCGAGGTACATTACAGTTCCGCTTTCTCTGCTCCAGCAGGAGTACTCAGTTTGCAAGAAGCAAAACCGGTTCCCGATGCAACCAGTTTGCTCAAATTTTCATCGAGCAATGGAATCAGTTCATTGCGCAATAGCTGACTTTCAATTGCAGACGATCCGTATTGCAGGGCTGCTTCAACATCGGTCAGAGCTCCGGAGAAAAGAGCAAAAGCTTTACCTCCAAGGTCGTCCGCATAACGGATTTCACAAATATCAACTGGAGCATATTTTATTGCGATGTCGCAAGCGTGGAGAATTGCAGGGGAGGTTGATGTTTCCAGAATCCCAAGTGCATCGTGTTTTGGTTTCATAGTGTTACCAAGCGCTGCACCGCGAACTGTTTTGTCGATGTCTGGCAGAAAAATTGAATCAACAACCGGACAAATATTCAAACCGTGTTGATATGCTTCCTGGCAACTGCCAACTGTTCCACCAATCATAACCAGATAGTTACCTGGGTGAACGGTGCCACATTTCAGAACCGCAATTGGTGATTGTTTCAGCATGGCGTCAGCTGTTTTCAAGCCTGATGCAATGCCATCGAATTCCAGAAGTGCCAGAGCAGGATAATCCATTATACAATCCTGAAGTGATCAACCATTATGCAACGGCGTTCACGGGAAAAGCTGATTGGGCCGGTCAAACCTTCACCGGTTGGACTGGCAATAGTGAAACTGGAAAAACCTTCGCCACCTGCACCAAGACCTGCAATATGACAACCGTTTTTAACAAAAATCGATGCGTTGATTGCGCGCGCCATCTTACTCAACGCATCAATGTTGCGTGAGTACATTCCAGCTGAATGGCCAAAACCGTGTTCAGCATCAAGGGCCAGTTCAATTGCTTTGTTGCAAT
>JAAENI010000202.1 GCA_024224595.1 Hyphomicrobiales bacterium | reverse complement strand
GGTCGATATTTCGATCATTTGAGGCGAATATCGGGAATATTTAACGAAAATGAACGAAAAATCGGACCAATATCCAGTTTTGTTAACAGTGATTGTGCAAGTCCGACAGACTGCTAGATCATTGGTGCAGAACAATGGGGCAATCATTCTTAGCACGGGGCACATATTTATGAGAAATTTGTAAAAAATCATGCTTATTGTAACCTGAGCCAGAGACTGGAGGGGGCTTATGTGCCGACAGCGGACCGGCGCAACTGCAAAATCGGATTCCGGTGTAAAGAAAAATTCAGGAACTGAATTTCGCTGCATTCTGACAGCACTATTAATCTCGATAAAAATCTGGCAATCCTGTTGATCCCACAGTACCTTTAATTTACCAAAAAACAGGCAGGGAAATTATTCAGAGTGGAAAATACAGATTTTCTGGGAAAAACAATACTGGTTTCCGGGGCCGGTCGCGGATTTGGAAAACACTCAGCAAAGTGCTTTTTTGAACAAGGCGCAAACCTTGTTCTAACGGATTTCAATGAAGAAATGCTGGAAAAAGCTCTGGCACCGTATTCAGATCACCGCGATCGGGTTGTGGGTATATCGGGCGATATCGGTCTTGAAGACACATCAATCAAATCTGTAAATTTGGCCAACGAAACGTTTGGGGCACTGGATATCGCCGTAAACAATGCCGGTATTGTACATCATCAGGCAAGGCTGGATACCCTAGATTCCAAAATCGCTGAGAACGTCATCCAGGTCGATTTGCTTGGCGTATTTTACGCGATGAAGCATCAACTACCACTGATGATGAAACGCCACCAGGATACTGGAGCGCAATGCAATATTGTCAATATCGCGTCGGCGGCAGGTATAATGGGATCCCCAATGTTATCGGCCTACGCCGCAGCCAAGCACGGTGTCATCGGTCTGACACGATCGGCTGCTCTGGAATATGCGCGCAAGGGCATTCGCGTTAATGCAATTTGCCCGGCATTCGCAGACACCGATATGGCGCGGAACGCACTGCAGGAATCACACCACGGACCTGAAGAAGCAGAACGGCGACTGGTTGCCGGAGTACCGCTTAACCGACTTGCCACAGTTGATGAGGTTGTTCAGGCAATATTGTGGGCCTGTTCACCCAGGAACAGCTTTTGCACCGGGCAGGCACTATCAATTGATGGTGGTTTGTCATCATTTTGATCACAACCTTACCCTAAATATGTGACCATTGGAGAAATCAACATGATTATCAGGAACCATCCATCTCGAATTGCATTGCTTGTTGCAGTTGCCCTTTTTCTATTTTCATCTGTTTTTGTTAGGGCACAACAGGTGGCGGATGCGATTGCGCCTGAAGTTTTTACCGGAATTACCAGGAACAAACTGGTCAAATCCAAATCCTGGATGGTTTCAACAGCTAATCCCCATGCATCACGCGCAGGCCGTGACATCATTGAAGCCGGAGGAAATGCGATTGATGCCATGGTTGCCATTCAACTGGTGCTTGGCCTGGTTGAGCCACAATCATCGGGACTGGGTGGCGGTGCATTTCTGGTATACTGGGATGCTAAATCAGCAAACCTGACAAGTTTTGATGGTCGCGAAACCGCGCCCAAATCGGTTGATCAGAATCTATTTCTTCAGCCTGAT
>JAAENI010000201.1 GCA_024224595.1 Hyphomicrobiales bacterium | reverse complement strand
CAAACGGAAATCTGCCAGAAACAAGAACTGGTGCGTAAACCCATCCCGCCGCGATTGACACTGGTGGAAAGCCACTAGCTTGTCTCCTTCTTGAAGAAAGAGATAAGGCCGCATTTGCCGTTTTTTGCGTAAGTCGAAAACGATCCATAGGGACCGATAAAAGTGCAGCGCGTGTAATAGCGACCGGCAAATGGATTTGCAGATGATGCAGGGCCAACCTGTCTGTATTCATATGACCAAATCATATGCGGCAGGCCAAAAGTGAGATACACCAGATAGACGGCAATGGGCACAATTACCCAAATAAAAAAACTGGCGCGAAGCAGGCGGAGTTTCATTGTTTCGTCTCCTGTCATTTCGTGGGCAATGTGATTTTGGGGTCAGGCGGCAAACGACCGCCTTCTAACGGATTGTCGGCAAGCTCTTGGCAGTAAGGAGCAATCTCGTTCTGACGGATTTTCTTGCAATGAATAAAACCGATATCCTTCACATGGATGATCTGTTCATCGGATGGCAGGCTCATCAGCCTTTCCGGCGGGAACATGCGTTCTTTACCAACGTTGAAATTTCCCGAGATATCCATCTTGTCGGAACTAACGCCCATCGAGTGGGAAACGTTCTGGGATTCTCCCATCGCCTTGGAAACGCGCTCGGCTTCTTCAAATGAAGAAAAACCAAACCACTGTTTGACAACGGCATTTTCTTCAATAGTCAAAGTTTCCAGCCTGCCAAAACGACGTTCAATTTCCGAACGTGACTGGGCAATCATATGCAGCCGCGCGCCATAGGCTCGCAAAATTGTCAGGCGCATGATGAGCAGTTTCAACGGTGCGTTTGTAAATTCATCAAGAATGAGATCAGTGGCACCTGCCAACCCTGTCAGGATCGCATCGGCAAATGCTTGCAGATGAAGGGCGTAATACGCACCGAGCCGTTCCATATGGCGTTGCGGGCCAACAATAAAAACAACATAATTTTCTTGAAGTAATTTCAGGTGGCTTAAATCCGCATCCATACCAGCGTGATGAAGCGGACTTCCGGCCCCAAAAATTCGCAAAGAACGAGTAGCAGCTCCTCTATGTTGCGGATAGTGATCTTCATTTTTCCGCATCTCCACAACATGGGTGGCAAGGGCTGATAAGGCTGAATCACCTTCATCGGAGTCGATTACCGCCATCTTGTGAAGCGTGTCGGGGTCGGCCAGTAATGACCAGATGCCACCTGGAATTGCCAGTTTGGCATTACGCGCTAGATAACTGGAGAGCACGTATTCTATCATGGCGCGAGGTTCTTCGCGGAAGTACAGGTTCTTGGAATCCCCGTCGCTGGGTTCTTCAATCAAACCATGACAAGCGGCCTCTGCTGAAAAAATCAGTTCGCCATTGGCTTTTTTGTGCGAAGCAATGACACCGCCAAATGGATTGATCTGT
>JAAENI010000200.1 GCA_024224595.1 Hyphomicrobiales bacterium | reverse complement strand
GAAACAAAGCACAGCTGTTACATTTGCCATGGCGTGTAACTGCACCGGGAACAATTCTGAGTACAAATCTGAAGGAGAGAATAACCGGGCTGCCGATGGTCACAGCGCTACAAACCGGTCGCGTATTATCAATCCCTGCGGCAATTGCAAGTCATGCCGGAAAATTGAATCTGAACACCATCCGGATATCATCCGGATAAAGCCATCCGGTGTGTTCATCAAAATTGATCAAATTCGCGTCCTCTGCCAAACCCTTGCCATGAAACCATATGAGGCCGGCATGCGGGTGGTGCTGATATCCGACGCCCAGGCAATGAATTCTGCCGCAAGCAATGCTCTCCTCAAGGTACTGGAGGAACCTCCAACCGGAACCATTCTAATTCTTGTGGCCAATCATACAGCCGATCTCCTGCCAACCATCGTTTCACGTTGCCGGCATATTCGGTTCAATCCGATCTCGAGAAAAGAAATGGAATCCTTACTCGTTCGTAGGCATGGACTTGATCCGGAAAATGCGCTGATCATATCAGCCATGGCCGGCGGGAGCTTTTCACGGGCGCTGCATATGTACCACACGAATTGGATAAACCGCAGAAACTGGCTTATCAGCGAAATGGATTCCTTATCATCGAAATCAATCAGTCGTCTCTTGGCCTTTGGCGAACAAT
>JAAENI010000199.1 GCA_024224595.1 Hyphomicrobiales bacterium | reverse complement strand
CTGACCATAGAATATGCTGATTACACCATGGAAAATCATGGCATTCACCCCAAAAAGCAACGTGCAAAATTAAGGATGCAGCCTTTTCACGCACTGGCATTTGGAGCCGGTGTAAGTTTATTGATGATAATTCCGGTATTGTCGTTTGCAGCCATGCCAGCTTCGGTAGCGGCAGGAACTATGTACTGGGTCAAGTATCTTGCTTCTGGATCAGTGAATAATCCAGAAATCATTCATAACCGCTAACCAAGTTCACTCACTGCGCGAAAAGCCTCATCAATAGCAACATGGGTATAGGCATCGGAGTTAGCCATGACAATGTTTCCAAAGCGACGGCTGGCAATCTGGTGTGGCGCTTTTCCTTTTGGCCACTTGGGCAGATAATCATGGGAATAACCATGTGGCCAGCGGTTGACCGTGATACCGAGTTTATCCATTGGTTCACTGGAACGAAGCAGCACATTGGTCAATAAAAGTGGCCGTTTGACCTGATATTTCTGCGCCTGCTTTTGTTCCTCTGGCAGATCAGGACACAGATGGGCATATTCGAAGGCACCTGGGTGAGAACCCCGCATACCGGTGCGTGTTGGAGGATAATAGTCGTCGTCCACATCTTTCCCGGCAACAGGAAAAGTACCCAGTGGCAGGCTCATTCCAAGCGCTGCAATACCTGTATTGTGTATGAAATCACGACGGG
>JAAENI010000198.1 GCA_024224595.1 Hyphomicrobiales bacterium | reverse complement strand
TTAACGAAAATGAACGAAAAATCGGACCAATATCCAGTTTTGTTAACAGTGATTGTGCACGTCCGACAGACTGCTAGACCGCTTCTTGTTTACACGGAATCATTTGATGGACTGATTTGGCTCACCGAAGGCTTGTTTTTCACGCCCGCTGGACTGCGTTATGCTTCGCTTATGGTCATAAACCACGGCGTAAAACAAGCCTTGCCAGCAGACGTGTGAAACAAGTCAAATGGTTCAAACCAAGCCTGACAGACTGCTAGACTACAGATAACTTACGATTTTACTTTCTGCTGTGGGTCGCCACCCAGTGCAAGCCCGAAACAAAATGCTATCGCTGATTGCCAAACCACAAACAATACCAGGAAGTTTTCACTAGTCGAATCGACTTCTAAAATGACCAGCAAACCAGCCAACGCGCCAACCATAATGACCGGTATGAGTAATGCCATTTTGCGAAAGATTGCATTTGCAAGAGCCGCGCCCACCCAGGTGCCGGATGCTCCAATACTGCCTGCAATCATTGCTGCCGGATATAGATGAGTTTTGGCATCATCGGATATTGCGTTAAAGCTGTTTACCGCTGCGATCCAGGCCATTGTTGTAAAAACCAAAATAATGACAAAGCCTGCCAATCCACCTTTTCCCCAACGTAACTGTCCAAATCCGATAACCGCACCAAAAATTATTCCTTGAAATACAGGTGTGTTATAAATTGTGAATTCCATGACAATTTCCGGAGCATAGGTACAAATTAGTCCGGATAGAAATCCCAACGCAGCCATCATCAGTGCAATGGATGGAATTTTCATGGATTGCATTGATCTCCATCCCTTACATCATATCGGTTTGGTGACAATTCCAAATGAATGTTATTGTATAACTTTCTTAAGCTTCCACATATCATCCTGAATTTTTGAGTCAAAATATGGCAGCGTTCCAGGATTGTACATCAAAATTGCCTGGCCCCGTTAATCCTGCCTTGGCCGATCAAAAACTTGCTACTGCATATCCGGAATTGTGTTTATTCCGGCAGATGGTAATTTAGTTACTCTGCGTATATTCTATCGAATCTTAACATCCCTGAAGGAACAGGCATGCATCAGCGAAAAATTGGCTCTCTCACGGTTTCAGGCCTGGGTCTGGGTTGCATGAACATGTCTTTTGGTTATGGAGCGGCCGATGACAAGGTTTCAACCCGTTTGCTAAATCAGGCAATTGATACAGGTTACACTTTTTTTGACACGGCTTTAGTCTATGGAAGCGGCCACAATGAAAGCCTGATTGGTAGTGCCATTTCACAGCGTCGCCACGAATACATTCTTGCAACCAAATGTGGATTGTCGCGGGAACACGGGATCAATGGGCGCCCTGATCTGATCCTCGAAAGCTGTGAGGCCAGTTTGAAGCGGTTGCAGACAGATTATATAGATCTGTATTATTTGCACCGTGTAGATCCCAATGTCGCGATAGAAGAAAGTATTGGCGCCATAACCCGGTTGGTAGAGCAGGGCAAAGTGAGGGAGATAGGATTGTCCGAAGTTTGCAGTGAAAATCTGAAACGCGCACATCGTGAGTATTCAATAGCAGCAGTACAATCAGAATATTCACTATGGTCGCGCACCCCTGAAAGGGCGGTTATCAAAACATGCAAAGAATTGGGAGTAACATTGGTACCTTTTTCACCATTAGGAAGGGCATTTCTAACCGGCAAAGCTAAGGATGTTTCACAATTGCCTGATGATGACCTGCGCTGCACCATTGCAAGGCCACGTTTTGAACCGGATGCATTCGCCCGTAACAAAAAATTACTGGAACCATTTGCAGCGATAGCTCAGGCCAATGATTGCAGTATGGCCCAACTGGCTCTGGCCTGGCTAATGGCTCGCGAAAATCGCACTATGGTCCCCATACCAGGAACCAAACGTATTGAATTTATGGAAGAAAACGCCGGTGCTTCAGAAATTGTGCTGGACCGCTCGACGGTTGATGAACTGGATGAACTGATCAATGAAAGTACGATATCAGGAACCCGGTATACCGCAGCGCGTATGGCTGATACTGACGCTGAAAGGGACTAGTAGTCTGTCGGACCTGCACAATCACTGTTAACAAAACTGGATATTGGTCCGATTTTTCGCTCATTTTCGTTAAATATTCCCGATATTCGCCTCAAATGATCGAAATATCGACCTCAATTCCAGTTCTGTTCTCAATAATCGC
>JAAENI010000197.1 GCA_024224595.1 Hyphomicrobiales bacterium | reverse complement strand
GCGATTATTGAGAACAGAACTGGAATTGAGGTCGATATTTCGATCATTTGAGGCGAATATCGGGAATATTTAACGAAAATGAGCGAAAAATCGGACCAATATCCAGTTTTGTTAACAGTGATTGTGCAGGTCCGACAGACTGCTAGGCCTTCTCACTCAGATTTCAGCGCATAGTAAATTGCATACCTGCCCTGCATTTCATGACCTTTTAATCATCCGCCTTTGTCGCTATATCCAATGCCTAAAATAGGAGTAAACAAGATGAATAGAAACCGAATTTCAGAATTTATTAGCGGAATCGTTGGTGCGTTTCCTAAAGCTTCGAGTCGCAAGATAGAAGTTGATTATCTCAATCAGTCGACTTCTATCGCTGAACTTGAGTACCGTTTGCAAAAAGTTGAAATGGGGAGGTTTCTTTCGTTTTGAGAAAACCTGGATGACATCTGTTAATTTCGTTTATTCGAAATTGATCTGCCAGGCCGGCAATTGCTGCAGCTAATTGTGATGCCTGTTTGCCAGTTTTAAATTCCAGGCTTCGCCGTCAATATGAAAAGTTTTTTGGTAGGAATTGTCAAGTTAACCAAAAGCGGGTCAAACTGCCTGTTCGCCTGCGGTGCTAAGTCATAGAAAATACCTATTCAACATCGACTACCCTCTGCATTTTCAGTATTAGTACGGGTAGCTTGACAAAGCCTTATTGACAGAACCATTACGGGCATAGCGCATGCCACGCGGTAGCCGGGTGGAATAATCGGTGTCAATAGGCGCATCCAGACACTTTTTCCCCACCATGTATTGCCGAACTCAATATAGGCCATTATCCCCACCCAGCATTATTCAGTTTCGCGCGTGAAAGCTATTTCTTGGTTTTCCAGAAAATCCACTGCGATCTGCTGAAGAGCATTATCCCGGAACAGATACCAGTTCTTGTTAATCCCTTCCTGATGAATTTTATCCTTGAAGTGGCGGAACGCACCCTTGCCGTGGATCGCCCGGAGTAGGATATTCTGCACTCGCTCATCCTCAATCGTGTAGCAAAAGTGTTCCATGATCCTGTATTCATGGACATCATAACTGTCTGGCAACGCAATGTAATCGTCGTCTGCCAGCACTTGCCTGGCCTGATCGACTGCCTCCCTCTGCCAATCAGGAATAAGGCTGTCGTTGTCGCTATCTTCAGCATAAGATAGGTCTTCATCAGTAAGAATAATGAGATCGCCGGTCTTGCGATTGATATAGGCAGTCATTTCGTCGCCGGCCAATTCGATTTGATCAACAACCGCATGCAACTTCACTGGTAATGCCATGGTGTTCACCCTGTTTTATGCGCCAATAGATACTTGACAATCAAAACAGTATATTCCTCTCACATTGTTGTCCACAGCATAAGAAAAGAGGACATCAATGCCTCCAAAAGATGAACTGGAAGAAGCAAAGCTCAAGGATTTGGTTGATCGTGTCATGGATGCCTTTGGCGAACTCGATAACCGCTCAGGCAAGCGCCATTTTCCAGTCACGAAATTTAATAGATTTCGAAGTGCTGTATTTGACTATTGGGCCGCAATGAGTGAGCGTGATTGGTTGCATCGCGATGTTGCCGGTGTCGTTAACGGGTTGCGCGATTACCTGGAGCTTCAACACCACAAAACACCATCCGATGTTTGGTGGAAAATCGACCAGATGGAAGTGCTGTTGTTCAGCAACTACAATGCCTATCCTGAACATGGCACCCCCTACAACCCGGAGAACACATCATGATCGTTGAACAATTTTTTGATTTAAACAACGCCTGTTTGCGGCACTTCTTTTCCGCCACTTCAATATTACAGACAGAATAGTCGTGCGGGGCTTCTGCGGTAACAAAGTCCGCATTTTCGAATATCTTCCCAGCATCAATAAAACTATCGATCGGCTGCTTCGAGCCCTTCTTACCGGTTTTGCCGTTGTCGCAAGCTGAATATTCAGAATGGTTCAACAATGTAAGGTTTGGCCCAGAGCAGACTTTGGGCGAATTTCGATCTTGGAAAACTGCCGAAAAGGTTGCTAGTTAGAGCATCCCTAATTGTTTTAAGAGCGACAGGGAGGCCGTTACCGCTGTGCGCCCCTCGCGCACCTTCGGACCCTATCGGTAGTATTCTTCAAAGTGGACATTCGCGTTGTTTAACCGAGCAGAAATGAAGACTATGACAGCCAGTTGGGCTACAAAAGGATTCGATCTGGTACAGCAATCAACGCCAAAGGCGGCCAAACCATTTTTT
>JAAENI010000196.1 GCA_024224595.1 Hyphomicrobiales bacterium | reverse complement strand
TTTGACCGGCCCAATCAGCTTTTCCCGTGAACGCCGTTGCATAATGGTTGATCACTTCAGGATTGTATAATGGATTACCCTGCTCTGGCACTTCTGGAATTCGATGGCATTGCATCAGGCTTGAAAACAGCTGACGCCATGCTGAAAAAATCACCAATTGCAGTTCTGAAATGCGGCACAGTTCACCCTGGAAATTATCTGGTTCTGATTGGTGGAACTGTTGGCAGTTGCCAGGAAGCGTACCATCATGGTCTGAATATCTGTCCTGTTGTTGATTCAGTTTTTCTGCCAGACATAGACAAAACAGCTCACGGTGCAGCGCTTGGTAATACTATGAAACCAAAACACGATGCACTTGGAATTCTGGAAACTTCGACCTCCCCTGCAATTCTCCACGCCTGCGACATCGCAATAAAATCTGCACCGGTTGATATATGTGAAATCCGTTATGCAGACGACCTTGGCGGTAAAGCCTTTGCTCTATTCTCCGGAACTCTGACCGATGTTGAAGCAGCTCTGCAATACGGATCATCTGTAATTGAAAACCAGCTGTTGCGCAAAGAACTGATTCCACTGCTCGATGAAAATCTGAGTAAACTAGTTGCATCGGGAACCGGCTTTGCATCATGCAAACCGAGCACTCCTGCTGGAGCAGAGAAAGTGGAACTGTAATGTATCTTGGCAGAGTCATCGGAACATTGGTTGCCACAACTATCTCTGAAGGAATGCGTGGCGTGCCTCTGCTCTGGGTTCAACCGCTAAACAAAAACGGCGAAGACACCGACACTCCATTTGTCTGTGCCGACAGCACCAAAATGGCCGGCCCCGGTGAAACAATTTATTGGGAAGCAAG
>JAAENI010000195.1 GCA_024224595.1 Hyphomicrobiales bacterium | reverse complement strand
TGCCACCGGTCCCTTCATTCTTGACGACCTTTTTAGCAACTTGTTTAATGTGGCCGCAAGCCGGTCAGCACATCAGGCTACCCAAATCACCACAAGAATGATTGTTAGCGTGGAATGGCGTGGGCGTCAATTGGCTGAAAGACAAAGTCTGATAGTTGAGCGATTTAGTCTGTTTTTTCCAATAACGCCGGAATCCCTAGCTTTAAGTCCATTATTGCATGTCGGTAATTCGATAGACGGGTCATCGATTAACCAAAAATTAACTCTGTCACATTAACCATTCTGCAGGTGGTAATTCTGGACCGAAAATGGCATGACGCCGCACCGCCAGTCGTGAAATATTCGACATGTTTCTTGCAAATATTGTGATTGGTTGAGCCAACTGGCTCCAGATGTTCAAACAAACTCCAGGTCGGTCTGAATTTCGATTGTTGCGTCTTGTTGCAGTAGTTTTGCAATGGGCCTGGCTCTGACAAGCTATGATTTATTCGACAATTCAGTATCACAGTTGAACATCAGGAGAATTCATCCATACAAATCATCACAAACACAGGTGAGGCTGTAATGAATTTTTCCGATTTAAGAACCAAGACAAAAGTATTTTTGGGAATAGCTGCTCCAATATCATTGATGGTGATTTTGGGTGCTACTAGCTTATTTAGCATAGACCAGATTTCCAGCAGTAATGAAAAGGTAGACCATACCTATAAAGTGCTTGCCAAGGCCTCTGACATCGTAGGATCAGCCGTTGATATGGAAACTGGCATGCGCGGCTATTTGCTTGCTGGTAAAGCCGGATTTCTTACGCCTTATAAGAATGGTGAGCAGGCCACATATAAAACTATTGAAGATCTTAGCGAAACTGTCAGTGATAATCCGGCCCAAGTCGAGCGCTTGGAGGAAGCGAGAAAAGTACTTTTGGAGTGGCAAAAAAGAGTCACCCAGCCAAATATCGCCTTGCGTACTAAGATTGGTGATGCAAAAACGATGAATGATCTTGCTACCCTGGTTAGAGAAGCACGTGGTAAAGTCTTTTTTGACAAATTTCGTCAACAAATCACATTATTTACGAGCCGGGAAGAAAAACTTCTCAAAGAAAGAAGTGAAAGTTTTTACTCATCAGCAAATAAAGTAAGCGAGAATCTCGAATTAATTCACAAAACAAACGGTTGGGTTGACCACACAAATGAAGTGTTAACTTCCGCAGGTATGTTGATATCTGATGTTGTGAATATGGAAACAGGTCTTCGTGGGTATCTGCTTTCAGGAAAGAATGATTTTCGTGAACCCCTTGATGCCGGGCGCATTAATTTTGCAAAAAGAATCAAGGCACTGGAGAAAAAAGTAAGCGATAATCCCAAACAGGTCGCACGCCTCAAAAAGGCTGATATCACGATTGAGAAGTGGCAGAGTAAAGTTGCTGAACCAGCTATAACGCTTCGCAAAAAAGTAAATACCGGCGAATTTCAGCTTCAACACATTGAGTCGATGGTTGCTCGCAAGAAAGGGAAAAGATTTATCGATTCATTCCGAAATGTGATGGCTGAGTTTTCCAATATTGAGTCAAAATTGCTTAAGCAAAGGCAGGAAGCCGCAAACACAGCTGAAAACCGCATCAAAACCGAGTTGGTATTGATGAACAAGAATGAAAAGACTGTTAAGCATACGAATGCGGTAATCAAAACAGCTAATGAAATTCTAGGCGCCGCAGTAGACATGGAAACTGGAATGCGGGGATACCTGCTTGCTGGTGAGGATGGGTTTCTTCAGCCCTATCGCGCCGGGGTGAATTCATTTGAAACCAAAGTAAATTCTCTCAGTAAAACCGTTAATGACAATCCGGCTCAGGTGAAATTGCTCGCCCAGATAAAGCTCACAATTAGTCAGTGGCGATCGACGGTCGTAGAGCCGACAATTGAACTTCGCAAGACCATCGGTGATGCAAAAACTATGGATGATATGGCTGATCTGATAGGAGAGGCTAAAGGGAAAAAATATTTTGATCAATTCCGTCTATTGATGACTGAATTTCAATCTGTCGAACAAAAATTGATGAGTGAGCGTTCTGCTCAAAGCGCCAGTACCAGCAGCCTGACTAATACATTGATTATATTATGTATTTTGGGTGGATTGATTCTAGGTGTCGGCATTGCCTGGTTCATTGGCAACAGTATTGCCAATCCATTAACCGGGATGACTAAAGCAATGGCAAAGCTTGCTGGCGGCGAAAACAAAACCGATGTGCCCGGTGTAGGGCGCGGTGATGAGATCGGCGAAATGGCTGGCGCAGTTCAGGTATTCAAGGACAATGCTATTCAAAATGCTCAAATGGAAATCGAACAGGCTGAACAGAAAAAACTCAGCGGAGAACGTGAAAAAGCTGCTCAGGAAAAGGCTATTGCAACCGAGCGTCAGTTGGTGGGAGAAGTTTTTGGTAAAGCGCTATCAGCTTTGGCAGATAAAAAACTTGGCTACCAGATCACTGAGGAATTACCGGAGGCATATTCCCAACTCAGGGAAAATTTCAACGGTGCAATGCAGCAATTGTCCGGCACGATACAAGATATCAGCACGGCATCGGCTGAAATATTATCAGGCTCTGATGAGATTCACAAATCCTCTGACGATTTAGCAAAAAGAACGCAGCAACAGGCAGTTGCGGTTGAAGAAACAGCCGCCGCGCTGGAAGAAACTACAACAGCAATGAAGACATCATCGGAAAGTGCAAGGGAAGCCGGCAATCTTGTCGTAAAAACCAAGGCCAATGCAGAACAATCGGGTGAAGTTGTTCGCGAGGCGGTAATCGCAATGAGCAAAATTGAAACATCCGCCGAGGAAATTGCCAGCATCATTGGTGTGATTGATGATATTGCTTTCCAGACAAACCTTCTTGCGCTCAATGCTGGAGTTGAGGCTGCGCGTGCGGGCGAATCGGGCAAGGGTTTTGCTGTGGTGGCCCAGGAGGTTCGCGAACTTGCCCAACGTTCCGCCAGTGCTGCAAAAGAAATCAAGCAGTTGATCACAACATCCGGCGATGAGGTGAAAGCAGGTGCGGAACTTGTCAACAGGACAGGCAAAGCATTGAGTCAGATCGTCAGCGAAGTAAATGATATTAACGAGCATGTTTCCTCAATCGTTGCTTCCGTCAATGAGCAATCAATTGGTCTGCATGAAATCAACCAGTCGGTTAACAATATTGACCAGGGTACCCAACAAAACGCAGCAGTTTGCGAAGAGACTGAAGCAGCCAGTCTTTCTCTGAATAAGGAAGTTGAAAGAATCGATGAGAAACTGAGAGAGTTTCAGACCGGAACCAGCACTAAAGCGGTTAACAAAATCAGAGGTGATGACAATAATGATTATTCCCAGATATCAGAATCTGGGAATCAGCCAACTCCCGTGCACCGGTTAACCCGCAAGGTTGCCAATGCAGGTGGCGGCGCGGCTTACGCGATTAATGAATAATTCTGGGAGGATATTTAAATATATACTCTATTCAACCCAATAAGTAAGTGCGTGCCGGTTTTTGGATAAGTTGATGGGTTTCTTTTGTCTCGAACAATCCACCAGACTAGACCGCTTCTTGTTTACACGGAATCATTTGACCGTTTATTCACGCTTTCTGGACAGCGTTATGCTTTTCTTGTGGTCAACCAGACCACGGCGAAAATCATGCCTTGCCAGTAAACGTGAATAAACGGTCAAATG
>JAAENI010000194.1 GCA_024224595.1 Hyphomicrobiales bacterium | reverse complement strand
TGCAGGCACACCAAATGAAAACCGCCCTGTTTAAAGACTTCTGCGCAATCGCTATTTTAACGCTGCTGTTACTAAATGTCCGTTTGGAAAGGTAAGCTGCCCTTGCGCTGTTGCGTTGTATCTGTTACCTTATCTGAAGAATAAATAACACTTATTGATACATGCTTTTGTAAAGGCTAAGGAAATGTCTAAAAAATTGGTGAAGGCGGCAGCTTACCTGCGTACGAGCAGTGCGGCAAATGTTGGAAGAGATAAAGACAGCGACAAGTGTCAGCGAGCAGCTATTAAAAGTTTTGCCAAAGCTAATGGCTATGAAATTATCAATGAGTATTACGACGCTGCGGTATCTGGTGCCGATGCCGTGAATGAACGGCCCGGCTTTACCAGAATGCTTAAACGTCTTGCTACCAATGGTGCAAAAACAATTATTGTGGAAAGTCCAGACAGGTTCGCAAGGGATTTGACAGTACAGCTTACAGGGCATGATTTGTTACAGGAAATGGGTATTGAATTAATTCCTGCTTCTGCACCAGATTTTTTTACGGAAGACACACCCACAGCCGTTCTGGTTCGTCAGGTTCTTGGAGCAATCTACCAATTTGAAAAAGCCGGCCTTGTTGCGAAGCTGGCTGTCGCCAGAAAAAGAAAACGTGAAGCTACTGGTAAATGTGAAGGCCGTAAGCCACTTTCTGAAACTGCGCCTGAAGCTGTTGTGCTGGCTCGTCAATTACACCGGAAACGTAAGGGCAGCCGCATGAGCCTACGCACCATATCTGCGAAGCTGGCTGCACAGGGTTATGTCAACGAACGGGACAATGTGTATAATCCAAAATCCATTGCCACAATGGTGGGTTAACTTATTCTACACTGGGAAACGCTTTAGTCCGGAAACACAGTGAAACACCTTCTTCCAGTATTGGGTAGCATTTCCCGAACTTGGAATCGTTAGTTTCCTCAGTCCAGTATCCGTTAATTTTTGGCTTTTTGTTTGCGTTTGTCTCAACTCTGTATGTGGCCCCGGAGTTGAGATGATAGGTTTTTATGGTTTCCCCAGAAAAATCCACCCGGCAGTTTTCATCGCGAAAATCTTCGGGACCTCTAACCAGTGTACATATCCCTTCAAACGAGGGATTATCGAATGATTTTACCCAGTCGAGAAATTGTTTCTCTTCCGATTCAGACAGGGTTTGATCCCGGTCGATATCGGCTATACCGTTGGCCTCGCGCCACTGTTCCGACCAGTACGAACCCGAGGGCACCAAGTAACATGCGTGCGTCCAAACCCCGGCTATATACTCATGCACACTAGCCGGGCCGTTCAGGTGAAGTAGAATAGCTTCATCAAGGATTACTACGGGCTTTTGTGGGTTACAGTAAAAATACGCCCTTCCAGACTCGGCGGCCCAGTCCGTCTCAAATTCAAGAGAATACTCACTCGGGTAGTTGGGGTGAGCATAATAACTCCCCGGCGGATGCGGCGACATACCGTAAATGTATTCCACCTCAATCAGATCATGCCCGTTCTTTTGGCCAAGCACACGTTTATCGACGATATGGTGCCAAGAACAACTATCCATCCGACAACGCCCTATCTGTGGTTTGCTGGCAGTAGTAATCCCGAAGGTTAGCCTGTTGGTTAGTTGAAGAAGTCGCTTGCTAGTCTGTACCCTGAGGCATTTTTCAAACGCGGTAGCTTGACCGGCCAGAGATTGGCACGTCGCATGTCTCGTTTTTATCCATAGGCGCTGATCAGAGAGGTTTGCCTGTTTGTCATTTGTTTGTTCGAGCAGCTTAGAAAAGGTTTTTCCCATCAGTTCATCAATGGCCGATAGCTTTGCATCAGAGCAGATTGTTTTTTCTTCGATGGTCTGCGCCTGCCCACAATCAAAGCTTGCACCTTGTGTAGTGCTGACAGCAATAGAAAAATAAATTACTCCAAAAACAAATGGTATTGCCTTTGACGGAATAAGCAGTTTCATCCGGAAATTGTACGGGCTAATTCCACAAAGCACAGTGCTTATCAAACGGCTGTTCATACAGTTCTCCATATGGTCCAGTTTGAATGTTAGTGCATGACTGGCCTTTGGTCCACCAAGACGACGGATTTTGGCACTGATAGGGAGGCTTCGTTTACTGATCTATGTGGAATCATACAGAGCCGTTTGTGTTCAGGTAGGAGTAACCACCTATTTTTTCAAAACCCCGCTATGACCATCGTGGCGGCAGTGGCAAATCGATTTAATAACCAGATACGTAAATACTCTTTTCGGCCTGTTCACCGTCACAAGTAACCCCAACGCTTTAGTGCATCTCGAAGAGCCTGCGGGAAATTGTTAAATTTCACCAATTTCTCCGGGGGGCATTTTCCACTCGCATCCCTGTCGCCGTCGCAGTATTCAGGCAGCCATCCGTCCTCATTATTGGGATCATGATGTTTCATCATAAACGCCCATGCGCTATCCATTTCACCCAAAATAGACGCCGTCGCCACGTAGGCTGCACAAGATTGATTTTGGCCCTTTGCGCAGTCGGATTTTTCATTATCTAAAGCGCTTTTATGTAGAAGGCGAAACCGTTTTTGACTAGTAATATCATTAGCCTCTCCGCTACTAATTTCGAATATTTTAAGAGGCATTCTAGATCCGGCGTAAGCACCAAATGCATATAAAAAATTTTGATCTCCAAGTATCAGCACCCCTGTTTCAATTGAGCGCGAATCCAACGGGGCCCCATCAACTGAGGCCAATTTTGCCAATTTTGGTCCTGCAGGATATTTTGAATACACTAAATAGTTGGTGCAGCAATGCGCACCTCCAGTATAGTTTGATATGAAAATTTCTTTGCCTGAATTAGATTTATCCACGTCAACGATGTGAAAATTGATTCCATACCAAGAGTGAAAGTCGTTAATCTCAATTGAAGTATCTACTCCATCGGGCGTCTTAATACTTAGACTTAAAATTCCATCGTCTGGATCAAAATTACCATTGATTGTAGTATCAGTCCCTAAACAACCTTTTGGATTGAGGCATACCGGATAGCGGAATGAACTTACAGATTTTTCTTCTTCTATGGGCTTCCACGAATATTCTGGAACTCGAATTATTTGTGAAGCTTCACTGGTGTAGTCGAAATCATCAAGTTTTCCAGCTTGAAATTCATCGCCTTTTTGGCAGCCAGCATACTTATATACAGAGGGGAGGAGTATGAACGGTTTCTCGTTTTCGGGAGGAAGGTTTACAAACCATGAAGCAACAATATGCGGTGCTTCACCACGGTTTTGAATTAAATAACTGTGTTGTTGTAATTGGGTGGAAACAAGGTATTTGGGAGCACCATTTTCATATACACCTTCAAATGACGCATTCATAAATTTGCCATTGCTCAATGGTATATCCGCCCCACAGATTTGCACCCCATTGCTGCACGAATGACTGGCCTGAACTCGCCATCTGATCTGATTATCTTTCCACCCTTCTGCTATTAACCTGCCTCTAAATAGTGCCTGATCAGGAAAATATATTACGGTGCGAAGCCCCTCTTTGTCATTTACCCAAATTTCTTTTCCGGCTTCGCAGGCCAAGGCAGAAGCGGCAGTTAGCAAAGAAAAGCCAAACGCAATAATGCATTCGGTAAATTTTTTCTGCATCCAATTTACCTCCGTAGGTTATTTCAGTTCAAAAGCTTGTACATAGTCGGTCATTTGTACATCAAAATGATGATTTCATCAAAGTGGGCTAAGGTGAGCAGATCGAACCTTTATAGGGAATCGTACAGAGCCGTTTGTGTTTTTGTAAGGTCCCCACAGCACCTATTTTCTCCAAAACCCTCTGTGCGAGAACATATCCTCTGACATTCACGTTTTATGCTTGATGAGTAAGTCTGTGAGTCAAATTTGGCAAACATCTGGATTATAACCCATCGTAAATCCCGCCAATTTCCGCCACTATTTTTTCAACCTTCTCATGATCAGGTTCTGGCAGAAGACCACCAATGATTTCCAGAACTGGGCTGGTTGGCGGCCCCACTTTTTTCATCGTTTCGGGGGCAATTCCTTCGCCTTTAAGCATTGCCTCCCAAGCTGCTTGATGATCAGCGATATTTTGCAACCATTGATCAGCGACTATATTTTTTGAAAACAGAACAATAAGGAAATTAAGCGCATTGCCACGCTGGTCACATTCATGTGCCATCGACATACAAACCAGCCTGATCATCTTCTCGGAATATTCCCAATCGGTTTGATGGTAATTTTTTTTCGGGCATGTACTGACGAGACGCAATCTTTCTTCTTCATCATCCCGAGCCAATGCCTCTACGCTGGCAATAACGCGCTGCCGTGTTGTGAGTTTTTCGTAAATTACAGGTTTGATATTCTTCATCCTGCCTGCTCCTTTATGGCCTTCTCCAGGGCCTCAAGTCGATGTTTGATCTGCTCCATTTCCTCAACCCGGGCAACACTGGCAACTGCAGATACCATTTGTGCTGCTATGTCTGGGGCCAAATCACCACTTGCCGCTGCTCCAACAAATGCACGGGCGGTATCGGCAAGATTACCCGGTGCGGGCATGTCCAGTTTGATTGGCGGAGATACGGATTTTAATGCAGGTGCAATTCGCTCAAGGCAAAGTCTTAAAGCGGTTGTATCGCCGTCCAGTGCCAGTTCAACTGCCTTGCGAGTTAAAGCCTCAACTTCACCTTCCAGTAATACCATAGCGGCCTGTGTGGTGCGATGAAGCGTTCCTTTTGGTTTGCCAGATGGATTGCCTGACACTCCCGACTGAAACTGCCAAGGTTTGTTTTCATCTGAATTTGAAACTGTATTTTCAGTCTCGATATGGTTTTTTTTCGTACCCATCATCACTCCAAAACTTGTTGTTTAGTTTCTGTGCCAAATCAAACCCATTAATTTCTATGATCTGTACAAACCTGAGATAACGCTACCTTTGATTAGTGGTATTCACCCATCTCTTTCATCAGCATTTACCACCGTCAAAATGCCATCACGGGCGTGATGAAGTTTTCCTTCACTGAGTAATCTGTCAATTTCCTGATAGGCTTTTGACACCCCCAGCCGAGATGCTCTTGCAATCATCCCAGGACTCCAACTTCCTGCCCTGACAGCATCAAGAATTATCACTTCCACTGATTTTTGATTTTCTGACTGTGATGTGCTTGATTTCGAAAAATTCTCTGTTTTGCCCAGATTATGAACTGACAAAACTGACAAAACCCCGTTTTCTGACGTTTTGTCAGTTTTGTCAGTCCTGTTCTGGGAAGTTTTCGTTTTTTCCTTCAATGTGGCATACCAATGTCCCATAACCTTATTTCCCTTCCAATATGGCTGGGTTCCAACAATATGAAGTAGAAGGCCGGCCTCCTGTTACACCCGGTGTCGTGCGAACCTCACGGCAATGGTATGTTGAGACCAGTAGATCAATCGCATCGACTACTGCATCCCTATCACCCAGCATCGCCCAAGCTTTACGTTGTATATCCCGGACCGTGAATTGCTCTGGTAATTTGCTTCTACGCTCAATAATCAACCGCGCCCCATCTTCAGCCATTGTCTCACCGGATGAATAAAGCCGGTTTGCATGGCTTCGAAGATAATCGGCCCAAGCCAATGCACGGCGAACTGACGCCTCGCCAACTTCAATCCTTCCACCTTCAACCAGTTCAAATATCAATGCGATGCTTGCCACTGTCTTGGGCATTTTCAATATGTGGCTTTCAAGTGCTGAAGACATGGCACCATTGCGAGCCTTAATGTTTATTTCCTCCATCCATTGCTGAAAAAGTTGCTGTGCTGCAGTGGAAAAATGCATGACAATAGGCATTGTAGGAACACCAAATACCATTTCATGGAGATCATTGAATGCCTTCTCATATGCCTCACGCGCTTGCCTGTCAGGTGATCTATCAGTGTATTTCCATGAACCAATATCATCAGGCCAAACGGCAAGCTGAAGACGCTGGATCAAACCATCATTACTTGTGCCTGCCATTGCACCACGGACAACCGGTGCAATGCGCGATGGTTGAACCCCACCGATGATACTGAGTGTGCTATTCTCGATGTGAATAGTACCACGCACAATTCGATCATAGGTGAAGCAGCCATCACCATTGAAAGCCTCCAGATAAAATGCGCGCTCGCTTTGAAATTCTTCTTTTTCCAACCGGGAAAGAAAGCCGGGCAATTCATCCCGGATCAACAGCAATCCGCGCGGGTTTTCATTGAGTAATTCACCCAATTTCTCCACCGTTGCATCATTTACAATAATACGCTGGCAGGGTGTTTTCGTGTCATCTTCAATTTCAAGTTCTGACAATAGTCGCCGAGCCTCATCGCGATTGCCATCTTTTACCGCCAGTTCAGCTTGTTTCTTCGCTTCCCTGGCATCCAGACTGGCAAGTACAACATCAACCTTTGCAGTTGCTTGACCTGCCTCCCAGTCCTTCAACATTTTGTCCTGTATGGCATACACAGGTCCCAGCGCAGATTTCATTGCTGGTGACTTCATAGCACTCGGGCGTCCAATAATCGCTCCCCACAGGTTTGGTACAACCTCCCAGTCATCATTTTGTTTTGGGGCCATTCGAACCCTGTTACCAATAACTGCGGCCAGACTGCATAAAGCGGTTACAGCAGCAAAATCTGGTGGGGCTTGCTGACGATCGGCAACATCCATTACATAATCACTCAGGGCTTCCGGTAACATTTCTGCAATGAATGGCTCCACTTTTGGTAGTGAGGATTCAATTGGCAGTGGGGCTGGCCAGGTCGGGTGAAATGTCATTTGTTGATCATATTCCGCAAGGGGTATTGATTTGTTCATGCCGCAATTCCCTGTTCGGTGATTACAAAGATGTCCGGCAATCGTGATGGCCTCATGTATTTTCGATACGTTGGTAAAAGGCACTCCTGAATTTCAATTCTTGGGCAGTCTCTCAGCTTGTCAAAGGCGCGGTTCCAATCCAATACGATTAGGCCGCGACGATCGTCTCTCAGCCAGTCAGAAATGTTGCTGTAGATTGATAATTTACCGTCCAATGCGTAGATGCCTGCGTTCGCGATATTGCATTCGCCAAGAGCGAAGGCCCGGCCATTCCAGGTGCCAAATTTATTTGTTTCAGGATTCCAGTAAATAAAATCTTCAGGCTCACGAAACGCCAGATGATCCGATCCATTCAAGTCATCGTCAAACCTTCGGTCATGACCGATGGTGCCCACCGCACGCCGGATAAAGGCAGGGTGGATTAGTTT
>JAAENI010000193.1 GCA_024224595.1 Hyphomicrobiales bacterium | reverse complement strand
TTCGCCTCAAATGATCGAAATATCGACCTCAATTCCAGTTCTGTTCTCAATAACTGCTCAAGTCCGACAGCCTGCTAGGGTGTATCATAAGGCCCTTCGTCAAAACCGACGCGGATCAGAATATTTTCTTTTGAGGGTTTATCGATATTTACTGCCTCATCAACAAAACGGAATGTCGCAAAACTCTTGCCCGGAACAATGCTGGTATTAATTTTGTGCAATTGAGTGTATAAAACTTCATTGCCCCGCGAAACCACCACGCGGATGGGCAATTCCAAATCCCCGGTTTCTCCGGTTGGGCCGTTAATAACGCGACCGGCAATCCCCACCCGCATCGCCAGTGTTTGAGAGATATAGTTGCACTCACGTACCACCTCTTGAATCGTTGCCTGAAAACGTAGTTTTTTCAATGCATTTTTTGACTCTTTTTTCACACCTTTTGGAAATACACGAAGCGTTTCAGTGCCGGCATAAATCTTTGTTTTTGGGCAATAAGCGCGGAGATCAACCGTCTCCTCCGTGTTAGACTTTCTAGAGTCCTTTGCAGAATTCGATGCGTCAACCATGCTCGATGATGTACAGGCAGAAAGCGCCGTTAACAAAGCCAAATTCACCGCAGCAATCGGTGCCATAGATCTGAATTTCATTCTATCAAACTTTCTTGTTTGCCAATTATGCCAATATGCTGACTTTAAATCCAATAAATACTCATATTATCGAGATGTTTTCACGGAATGTATTGCCTTACCTGTTTGTACCACGCTAAATGACCCATTCCAGCAATAAAGACAATACAAAGGCTTGGGGAAAAAGTGAAATATATAAGTACCAGAGGATCTGCGCCCGAACTTGGTTTTCAAGATACTATCCTGGCAGGTCTGGCACGAGATGGTGGGCTGTATGTGCCCAAATCATGGCCGCAAATTGGCGTAGACGAAATTCGTTCAATGGCAGGCAAACCCTATAATCAAATTGCTAAAACTATTTTGGCACCTTTTGTGGAAGATGAAATCGATTCAAATGATCTCGAGCGAATGATTAATGATGCCTACACGACTTTTCACCATCAGGCCATCGTACCGTTGGTGCAGCTGGGACCCAATCATTTTGTAGCTGAGTTATTTCACGGCCCAACTCTAGCGTTCAAAGATGTAGCAATGCAATTGCTGGCCCGCCTGATGGATCATGTGTTATATCAAAATGGCGAACGGGCGACAATTGTTGCCGCCACATCAGGTGATACGGGGGGGGCTGCAATTGAAGCATTTCGCGGACGTGATAATGTCGATATTTTTGTTTTGTTTCCTCATGGTAAAGTATCACCTGTACAACAAAAGCAAATGACGACCGTCGATGCTAAAAACGTTCATGCTATTGCCATTGATGGTAATTTTGATGATTGTCAGTCTCTGGTTAAGGCCATATTCAATCATCATTCATTCCGTGATGAAGTAAAGATTGCCGGTGTGAATTCTATCAACTGGGCAAGAATTCTGGCTCAAATCGTTTACTATTTTTCAACAGCCAGCTCCCTGGGCAGCCCCGACAGAGACATTTCATTTACCGTTCCAACAGCGAATTTTGGTGACATATTTGCTGGATTTTCTGCCAAAAAAATGGGATTACCAATCAAACGGTTGATAATTGCGACCAACCAGAATGATATCTTGGCAAGAACACTTGAGAGTGGTCGATACGAAGTTCGTGACGTCCGTCCGTCCACGTCGCCTTCAATGGATATTCAGGTGTCTTCTAATTTCGAAAGACTGTTATTTGAGGCAGAGGCAAGGAGCAGTGAGGCGGTGTGCAGAATGATGTCCGGACTATCCCAGTCAGGGACTTTTGTCCTGTCTGAACAGGCTTTGGAATTCATCAGCCAGTCGTTTGGTGCCGGGCGCAGCAACGAGGAAATGACCGCTCAAACCATCAGGCATACTCTGTCTGCTTCAAACTACCTGCTTGACCCGCACACGGCTTGTGGCGTTGGCGTTGCCAATGAAAAAATTGAACAAGCCGGTATGGAAAACAGCGTTATGATAACATTATCAACTGCTCATCCGGCAAAATTTCCTGAAGCAGTTCACAATGCCAGCGGCATCGATGCTGCTTTGCCTGATTGGACAAGCGATTTTATGCAACGTGAAGAAAGTTATGTGCGCATGGATAATGATTTGGAAAAGTTAGAAATATTTATTCGGGAACATTCTCGGGCAGTATAAAGCATAAATAGACTATATTAAATTCAGACAGGAATATCATGAGCGTTCAAACCACCCTTCTTGCAAATGGACTGACTATTGTCACTGAAAATATGGAACATATTGAAAGTGTATCTTTGAGTGCATGGGTAAGATCGGGTTCCCGAAATGAAAAAATATCTGAGCATGGCGTCGCCCACATGCTCGAACATATGGCATTCAAGGGTACCCATGGCAGAACAGCGCGAGAAATAGCGGAACAAGTGGAAAATGTAGGCGGTGATGTAAACGCCGCCACCAGTTTGGAAACCACATCATATTATGCTCGAATGTTAAAAGATGACGTCGCACTCGGTATTGATATTCTGCATGATATTTTGACAAACTCCACAATAGAAGGTGGAGAGTTAAAGCGCGAAAAGCATGTTGTATTACAAGAAATTGGAGCCAGCAAAGATACCCCGGAGGATATGGTATTCGAACAATTTCAGTCAGCGGCATTTCACGATCAGGCACTTGGTCGCCCGATAATGGGAACGCCGGATTCAGTTAATTCATTTCAGCCTGGTGACCTGCGCGGATATCTGGATTCCCACTATCATGGTCCCAATATGTTATTGTCATGTGCGGGGGCAGTAAAACATGATGAAATGTTGAAACTGGCAAGTGACGGATTTGGGGAATTTTCTCCCGTGGTTCCCGAAGAAGCTGAAAACGCAAAATATATGGGTGGGGAGTACCTGGAAAAACGTGATCTGATGGAAGCCCAAATTGTCATGGGATTCGAAGGCAGAGCCTATCAGGCGAGAGATTTTTATGCATCTCAATTGCTTGCAACAATAATGGGTGGAGGCATGTCTTCACGATTATTCCAGGAAATACGTGAAAAACGCGGATTATGTTATTCCGTCTATGCCTTTCATTGGGGATTTTCCGATACGGGTACATTTGGCATACACTCAGCAACCGGTGAAGAAGACATCAGGGAACTAATACCGGTGATCGTTGATGAACTGAAGCGTGCTGCCCAAACGATCTCGATCGAAGAAACAGACCGGGCGCGGGCGCAAATACGTGCCCATCTGTTAATGAGCACAGAAAGCCCGGCTGCCCGTGCCGGGCAGAATGCGCGACAATTGTTGTTATTTGGTCGCATAATCAGCAATGATGAATTAATGGAAAGATTGAATGCTATTTCTCCAGAACGTATTCGTGATCTGGCAGAACGAATGTTTTTTGATACTACACCAACCATAGCAGCCATAGGACCTATCGAGGGCGTTCCCAATCAGACTCAGATGATGGAAATGCTCAATCGCGGATGAAACATGCTGTTTTTCAATTCCACACTACCTACAAAACCCATACAACTGCCCGGCGGAAAACTGCAGTTGAGAGCACCAGTTTCAGGCGATTATTCCGGTTGGAAACAGGTCAGAGAATCCAGTAGAGAATTTTTGAAACCCTGGGAACCAAGTTGGCCACAAGATGACATGACACGACAAGGTTTTCGCCGCCGATTGAAACGTTATATGCGTGAACGTGAACAAAAGACTGGCGAAACCTATTTTCTCGTCCGTAAGAAAGATGAACTGCCTATTGGAGGTATTTCGATTTCAAATATTCGTTACGGTGTGGCGCGCACGTGCAATATAGGTTACTGGATGAGCGAGAAATTCGCAGCCCGGGGTTATATGGGCTTATGCGTCGAGGTACTCTGCGATCATATTTTTGACCATTTGAATCTGCATCGTGTCGAAGCCGCGTGTTTGCCGCATAACCAACGTTCTTCACGCTTGCTGGAACGCGCTGGTTTCGTTCAGGAAGGACTTCTTCGTGACTATCTGGAGATTGATGGGAAACGGCGGGATCACTTACTATACAGCCTTCTTAAACGGGATCGACATGATAAATCTGATCCAGCAAAAATCCCTGAATTTAATCGGGTTAAACAACTCTAAAAGCTGCAATAATTGTAGCATAAAACTCTTTGATATGTTCTAACCCATCAATGCGCGTCATTCAGTATTCATACGGCCGGTTGACTTATTGCGGCCTCGATCTATTCCCGGAGATGTATCGATTCATAGCATTTGTTGTTGTGCTTGGCGGTGTGATGATGTCCTGGGTACCAACCGTGGTAGCGCTGGAACCTGTAACAGTCAGCCAAGCCGATCTAGCTTTGGACATTACAGACACGGTTGAATTTTACCTGCAACAAAAAGACAGCCTGAAAGTATCAACCGCCCCTGACGCTGATGGCGTGGTACGCCGAATTGAAGTACGTTCACGCAAGGGTCGTGAGGGTACCAATTGGGCTGTCTTTGTCCTTGCCAATACCAGTGACGAACAGATTGACAAGCTCATAGTTGCTCCTCACTATCGAATGGTCGGATCAGGATTATTGTGGCCAGACTTGGATTCAGAACGCATTGTCGCGATTACACCAAGTGAAGGATTTGCACTTGAGAGAATCAAAGACAGTGAGGCAGATGTGTTTTTGATTACCCTTGATCCAGGTTCAGTTATTACTTTTGTAGCTGAGCAATTTACGCCTCGGTTGCCCAAATTATATTTGTGGAACCCAGACGCTTACAAAGATACCGTGAACTCCTTCACACTTTATCGTGGTATTGTATTAGGAATATCGGGCCTTCTGGCAGTTTTTCTTACAATTTTATTTGTAGTAAGGGGTTCAGCCTTATTTCCCGCAACTGCCGCTTTGGCATGGTCTGTACTGGCCTATATTTGTGTTGATTTCAACTTTTGGAATAAAATACTGGAAATTGGAATAACGAGCGAACCGGTGTGGCGGGCGGGCTCGGAAATATTTTTGTCTGCATGTTTGCTGATTTTTTTGTCTGCATATTTAAAACTCAACCGATGGCACCTGCATTTTTCACTGATCACGCTAGGCTGGATATTTATTTTGCTGATATTTTTAGGCGTTGCCATTGTCAAACCTGACATCGCTGCCGGAATCGCGCGCCTGTCATTTTTGCTCACAGCCCTGTCCGGAGTGGTTGTTATCGTCTGGCTGTCTTATAAACAATATGATCGCGCAATCATGCTGATACCAACCTGGATCATGATACTAGCGTGGACAGTGGCAGCATGGATGACTTTCATCGGCGTAATTTCCAATGATGTGGTTC
>JAAENI010000192.1 GCA_024224595.1 Hyphomicrobiales bacterium | reverse complement strand
TTCGCCTCAAATGATCGAAATATCGACCTCAATTCCAGTTCTGTTCTCAATAATTGCTCAAGTCCGACAGCCTGCTAGCTGAAAGATTGCAGCTGCTATGTTTACCGGAAATTCAAATAGTCAGAATGCCTGTGGATATTATTAGGACAAAGAGTATTTATTGTGCTCAATTCCATCTCAGCAAGTTGTTTTTTTCCATCTTAGTCGGATTGAGTTCGACAATCACAGTAAATTGTGATTCAATTTCAATTATCGACAACTAATCTAATCCCCGAAACGTGAGAGGTGTTGAAGCATGGCAATTGAATATCACATACAGCAACTGGAAGAAAAACACAGAGAACTGGATAACCAGTTGGGTCAGTTGATGGCCCATCCAAGCTCTACAGATGATGATATCGCTGGTATGAAACGCCAAAAACTTCAATTAAAGGATCGAATATCTGAGTTAAGAAGCGGTGCCAGTCCGAACTAGTTTTTATTGGAAATCATAGCGAATTGCAAAAAACCTTGATTCGCCTGATATTCTATCTTGATATTCTGCAAGGTGGGTGGAGAGGTGTTTGCAAAGGCTTTTCCATTAGGATGGGGATTTCTAGCCTCTCCTGATGTGCGTAGTAATAGTAATTACTCTTTATTTTGCCGGTTATTATGCTAATGAGCTGATGATCAGGATGTGTTTCGATATTTGTGCCCCGGTCAACCAATAATCAATTTGGTCAGAGCGGCCTTTATGATTTCTATCGAAGACAGCTCAAAGAGGAATTGGTACGCTGATTGAAAATCCTGAGAATCGTTGCCGATTGATTCTATCACTGCCAAACATGGAAGGCAGGATTGAGTTGCTGGATCATATACTGGCTGCTGCCGATGTTGCCTGTGTAGTGATTGGTTCCAGCGGTTTAGATGAGCAGGCATTTTTGGGCCGTTGTAAGACGTTGATTCCAATCATTCAAAAACACGATGTTGCAGCAATCATTGCTGGTGATACCAGAATTGCCGGAAGAGCAGATGCTGATGGAATTCTGATTGAAAACGGGTTGGATGCGTTAAAAGATGCCATTGCCCGTTTTTCGCCACAGAAAATGGTAGGATGTGGTGGAATAAGAGGACGCCACAAAGCACTGGAGGCGGGGGAATGCGATCCGGATTTCGTGTTTTTCGGAAACCTGGACCGGGACATTCGTCCTGGGCCACATCGTAAAAACCTTGCTTTGGCCAATTGGTGGGCTGAATTAGTTGAAATCCCCTGTGCGGTAATGGGGGGAGGTTCTTTGCAAAGTGCGGTGGATGTTGCTTTGAGTGGTGCAGAATTCGTGGTGCTGAACAAAGCGGTGTTTGAATATACCGGTGGTCCGGTTGAAGGGGCTTGTAAGGTCAATGAATTGTTGGAAGAATTTGGTCCAAAATTTGATGAAGAATGACAAATCTGGCATGAAACGTGTTTGTGGTATTGGCTTATTGATTTTTTGTGTTCAATTTAGTTCGTCGGCAGTATTTGCGCAAAAAATAAAAACCAAAACTATCCAACCGGAAGCCGCGCAGGAAATATCCGAAGAGCTTATTAACTCGCGTATTAACGGCACGCTTGAAAACACCTTGGAGCAACCAGTTGTTGATAAAGACAAAAATGATAAATTTGCTTCCAAATCTGATACGGGCAAACCTGATCTGGCCTATGGAGCCTATCAGCGTGGTTATTATCTGACGGCGTTCAATCATGCGCTACCAAGAGCTAAGCTTGGAGACCCTGCTGCCCAGTTATTGATTGGTGTGCTGTATGAAAAAGGCCTCGGTATCAAGCAAAATCGAAAAGAGGCGGCACATTGGTATAAATTTGCCGCTGAAAACGGTTCCAAAGAAGCACAATTTTCATATGCACTAAAGTTGCTTGAAGGAGTGCATGTAACCAAAGATAAGAAAACGGCCCGTGAGCTGTTGAAAAAGGCAGCTGATGCCGGTCATTCAGTCGCCCAGTTTAATTACGCCCAAATGATTGTTGATGAACGCCCGACGTCGCAGGGAATAAAACTGGCGCTTAGCTATTATGAAAAAGCGGCGGCCAGCGGGGTAGCCAACGCGTATCTTGCGATAGCTCAAATTCTTACCCGTGGCTACGGTACTGTGACGCCGAATGAAAAAACCGCGCGTGATATGCTCATCAAAGGCGCCCTGAATAATGTTGAAAACGCCCAGATTAAACTGGCCATATGGTTGGCGAATGGTCGTGGTGGTGAGAAAGACCTGGATGGTGCATTGGCGTGGTTTCGAATTGCAGCTCTTAGAGGCAATGTCATTGCGCAAAATAGACTTGCACGTATGTATGCACTGGGAATCGGTGGGAAGGTGAGACCAGATGAAGCGGCCAAATGGTATGTGCTGTCTCGCAGACAAGGTCACAGGGATTCGATGCTCGACGATTTTTACAACAGCTTGACTGCCGATGTTCGCAATGCCGCTTTGAAAGCCGCCAATAGTTGGAAACCAAGGACAAAGCCAAAATGGCAATTATCTAAAGTTTTGGCTAAAAAATAACGTTGCATATGTGCAGATTTCCGGTGATGGTGTCACTATCCCTTGTCAGTATCCGACGAACACGCCAGTAGTTTGTTTTCTGCAATGGATATTGTACCACTATCGCGAATATGATTGGTTCTTGCACAATCGTAAAATGATGTGGAATTTGGATCAAACGCAAACACTTGAATCCCGGCTGGATATGTGTTCATGAAGCGTTACAAGGAATTTTATTCAGGAATATCGACCCCATGAGAATTAATGGCAATGAAATTAAGCCCGGTAATATTATCGAGCACAAAAGCAGTTTGTGGGTAGCGGTAAAAACCAATGCCGTTAAACCAGGAAAAGGGGGTGCGTTTAATCAGGTGGAATTTAAAAACCTTCTTGATGGCTCCAAACTCAATGAACGTTTCAGAGCAACAGAAAATGTTGAAAAGGTTCGTTTGGAGCAAAAAGATTTTCAATTTTTGTATGAGGATGGTGACGCGTTGGTATTCATGGATCTTATGACCTACGACCAATTGCAATTGCAAAAGGAATTTGTTGGAGAACGTTCCGCATTTTTGCAGGATGGTATGACCATTACCGTTGAAATGTATGAGGAAAAGCCTATTGGGATCAGTCTACCAGATCATGTTACTCTGGAAATTATTGAAGCAGAACCGGTTGTTAAAGGGCAAACTGCGACGTCGTCTTATAAACCGGCAGTAATGGAAAATGGTATCAGGGTTATGGTTCCACAATTCATTTCCGCGGGTGAAAAAATTGTTGTCGATACCAATGAATTGACATATTTGCGTCGTTCAGAATAACAAGAATTTTTGAGTTGTTTTAAAGGTATATTGCGAACATGGCGCGCTCCGCACTTCTTAATGTAATGGTTCAGGCTGCGATGAAAGCTGGACGTAGTCTGGCACGTGACTTTGGGGAAGTTCAAAATCTGCAAGTTTCCCGTAAAGGCCCGGCAGATTTTGTTTCAAATGCTGATTTGTCTGCAGAAAAAATAATTTACGATGAATTGAAACTTGCTCGCCCAGATTACGGCTTCCTGATGGAAGAGAGTGGCAGTCAACCGGGTGTGGATCCCCAGCATCGCTGGATTGTTGATCCTCTGGATGGCACCACCAATTTTCTGCATGGCATACCATTTTTTGCTGTTTCAATTGCATTGGAACGGGATGGCCAGATTGTTGCTGGTGTCGTTTATAACCCGGCGCTTGATGAGTTGTACGCGGCTGAAAGAGGTTCTGGCGCATTCCTGAATGATCGACGCATGCGCGTTGCGGGTCGCTTTGAGATGAAAAACTGTGTGATTGGAACCGGTATACCGTTCATGGGACATGGTGATTGTGTCCGCCATATGCGGGAGCTACGTGCAATGATGGAAAAAGTGTCAGGCATCCGTAGACCGGGCGCTGCTGCTCTCGATTTGGCGTTTGTCGCAGCAGGTCGTTTTGATGGATTTTGGGAACATGACCTGAAAGCCTGGGATATGGCAGCAGGTATTATTTTGATCAGGGAAGCTGGCGGACTTGTCAGTGATCTTGACGACAGGCAACTGATGTTTGATAAACAAAATATAGTTGCCGGCAATGGAAGAATTCATAAGGAATTACTCAGCATTATTAATAAGGCAAATACGTAAGTATTGTTGATTGAAGTATCTTTATCAAAGGTCTTTGGTATTTGTAATTTTGAACTGACTCAGATTCAAACTGCGTGCACGATGCAATTGTATTTGTAATGCGGCTGGGGTAATTTATACGAATTGTGGCGGAATTAGTGCTGCCGCAGATATCAGGAGGCAATATTGGCGAGAGTTTTTGATCCTTATCGGCTGACTAGCCCACGAATATTTCTGCTGATAATGCTGATATTCCTGACAATTTCAGGATTTATTGCTGCCATACTGTATGGCCAGATTTCGAGTGCATTTGCTACTAATCCCGGATTAAACGGGCTGATCATAGGCGTTTTGGCTATTGGAGTTTTATTGGCGCTACTGCAGGTCATTCGTCTGATGCCGGAAGTATCGTGGGTCAATTCCTTTCGTGAAGGAAATCCAGACCTTGAAGGCAAACGTGAACCGGTGCTGCTGGCCCCAATGAAAGCATTGCTTGGTCAGAGCGGACAAAATATGTCGCTTACTACAGCTTCATTGCGTTCTATCTTGGAATCGATTGGAACACGACTTGATGAAGCGAGAGATATTTCGCGTTATTTGATCGGACTTCTGGTCTTCCTCGGCTTGCTTGGTACATTTTGGGGATTACTGGGTACCATTGGCTCTATTGGTGACACGATACAGTCACTTGATCCTGGATCAGGCAGCACCAATGATATTCTGGATTCTCTTAAAAGTGGATTGAGTGCTCCTTTGGATGGTATGGGTACAGCATTTTCGTCATCCCTTTTTGGATTATCAGGTTCACTGATCCTGGGCTTTATGGATTTACAGGCCGGTCGTGCACAAAACCGGTTTTATACAGAATTGGAAAACTGGCTTTCAACTGTAACTGACATGAATTCCGATTTTCATCTGACTAGTGGGGCATTGGATGGTTCTTCTGATGAAATTCGCGATCATCTTGAGCAGTTGACCCAGAATATTCAGCAGGGTGGGAATAGTCAAAGAGCGACTGCAGCGATGGCCAGTTTGGCAGAAGGCATTCAAGGTCTGGTGCAGCATATGCGTGCTGACCAACTGAATATGAAAGGCTATTTGGACCAACAGGCACGACAGCAGGATCAAATATTGGCTCTCATGACAAGACTGGATCAGTTTTTTGAGCGGGCATCCAAAGGGTGAGCCATTTGAATTTCTGAATTATTTCTGATCTGCAGACACACTGGACACAACAATGGCATTGGCAAAATCAAGGCGTACCGATAATCGGGTCGATTACTGGCCTGGATTTGTTGATGCCTTATCAACACTGTTACTGGCCATTATGTTTTTGCTGTCTGTATTTGTCTTGGCACAGTTTTTATTGAGTCAGGAAATCACCGGAAAAGATGAAGTCCTGAACAGGTTGAATACACAAATTGATGAATTAACGTCACTTTTGTCGTTGGAACGCTCGACCAAACAGGAATTGGAAGATTCACTGGCCAACGTCAATGCAAGCCTACTTGATGTCGAGAGCGAGAAAAGCCGACTGCAAGCGTTGCTTGACAGCGGATCAGGATTGTCTGCGGATGCGGAAGCACGAGCCGGAGAATTAAATGAAATACTAAGTCAGGAGCGTCAGATGTCTCAACGCGCTCGCTCGCAGGTTGAGTTGCTCAATCAGCAGATTTCGGCGCTTCGCCGGCAGATTGCAGCGCTTGAAGACGCGCTGGATGCTTCCGAAAATCGAGATCGGGAGAGTAAAACCAAAATTGCAGACCTTGGCAAGCGGTTGAATGTTGCTTTGGCTCAAAGGGTGCAGGAACTCAATCGTTATCGCTCAGACTTTTTTGGACGTTTGCGCGAAATATTGAGTGACAGAGCCGATATTCGAATTGTTGGAGACCGTTTTGTATTTCAATCTGAAGTACTGTTTTCATCTGGGGCAGGAGATCTCAATCCTGACGGGAAAACTGAAATGTTGAAGGTGGCCCAGGCACTGATTACAATTGGACAAGAAATTCCCGACGATATCAACTGGGTGCTGCGTGTTGACGGACACACTGATAATATACCACTGTTGGGTACTGGCAAACTCAAAGACAACTGGGAATTATCCTCCGCCAGGGCAACTTCAGTAGTGCGTTATTTTATATCTGAAGGTGTGCCTGCCAATCGACTGGTTGCGGCAGGATTTGGGGAATTTCAACCGCTGGAAGATGCGGACACCAAAGACGCGCGATCCAAAAACAGGCGTATCGAGTTGAAGCTGACAGAGCGATAGAGCAATTGATATTGAAATCGTTTTTGACCAGGTTCAGGACTCATCAATTTTACGATTTGGTGATAGCAGCAAGCAAACTGCCAGTAAGAAGATATGGCGCAACGGCTGTATCTGGTTGCCATTCTTCTGCAGTTTTACAATCTGCCAAATCAGCTTATCTGCGTCGTTACGAACCTTGCCCGATGCGTTGCATCGCGCTACGATCTGCACTTGGCCGAATAAACTGATTTAAGGCATCAAATGATTCAGAATAAGCCGGAAATGCCCTAGCAGGCTGTCGGACTTGAGCAATTATTGAGAACAGAACTGGAATTGAGGTCGATATTTCGATCATTTGAGGCGAATATCGGGAATATTTAACGAAAATGAACGAAAAATCGGACCAATATCCAGTTTTGTTAACAGT
>JAAENI010000191.1 GCA_024224595.1 Hyphomicrobiales bacterium | reverse complement strand
ATCGAGGAATATCTCGCCGACCTGACCTGTTGTGCCATCGCCGCGCAGGAAGTCTGAAAGTCCAACGACATGAGAGCCCTGAATAGTATCGAGGATATCACCGATACCGTCACCATCGGCATCGACAATGCCGTCATTCTCCGGCAGCGAGAACGAGGTAATGTCCTGATCACCCACTGTGCCAAGTGCATTGGCCTGGCTGACCATATCACCATTGATATCGCGCCAGATCAGCAGATCACCGAATTGATCAGCCCCATCAATAATGCCATCGCCATTGAAATCTGCCAGCCCATCATCAAGGTTATTGACCAGCCCGTCATCATTCCCATCCAGCCCGGCCAGCACCGAGAAACCGAGCACATTGCCATGGCCAAACAGTTCACCGGCATCATTGATCACCCCGTCACCATTGATATCACGCGCTAAAAACCCATCATCACGATCAAGTGTAGCTGTCTGTTCAGCAAACAGATCGAGATCAATATCAAAATCAGGCGAATAACCATTGCGCCATTCCAGCCCAAAACCATCACCATCCAGATCAAGCACCAGCGGATCGGATGATTCCGGGAACATATCGGAGCCGGTTAAGGTGCGCAGCTTGAAACGCAGCAGCGCCCAAAGTGCCTGCGTACTCTCACCATCACCGGGCGGTGGATTATTGCCCTTGATCAGATCATTGAGCGTGGAAGACCGAAACGAGAATTCCGCCAGTGCAATGTCCCCCGGGCCAACGCCATATTGCCCGGCATCGAGAATTGCATCAGCCTTTTCTTCTTCATTGCGCCAGTTGGCAATGAACATGTTCTGCTCGCGGCCATCGACAGATTTGAGCCACGGATTATTGACCACCAGATCACCAGCCGGATTGATCGCATAACGAATGCCATACCAGCCTTCAGCCCAGGGCAGTTCTGATTCTGAATTGCGATAACCGCCATAAAGATTAAGCACACCATAAAGCGTCAACCGGTCATCATCACCAAACCCCTCGACCAGAATATCAGGCCTGAGCCAGACTTTATCTTCACCCTCACCCAGATCAACAATCGTGCCACGCTTGGCGCCGATGAATACATCATCCTTGTCGGTCAGGATGATTTTATCGGCACCCTCAACGACCAGATTGTGTTTGTCTAAAGCAAGGCCCGTTGCCATTGCCACTTCCCGCAGCCATGGCACGCCAATGTTGTGAATGGTTGAACCCGAATGCAATATTCCCTGCTCGCGTTCAGAAGTTTCGCCGTAGTAGAAATTGAGCCCGGTATCTACACCTGAATAATCAGCCACATCGACGTTATTTAGGAATGCCTTGTCAGCAGGTCCCAATTCATAAGGCATTTGCCCATCTGGTAAATTAGCATTCAATTCATCAATTTCAGACTGTGTGCGGCGGGACGCACCCATGTCAACAGTGATTTCGGCTCCCAGTGATTCTGAACTAATGTTGAATGTATCCAGATTGGCAGTTAACTCGACCCGTTCAATCGAATGCAGGTAATCGGCACTAACACCGCCGTTGATCCCCCCATTGGGACCGGCACTTTCATTAACTCCGGTAATTTCGATCACATCGGTCTGGAACAGGCCAATCAAGGTTTTTGGAGCTAACTCCACTGTCAATCCCACATTGCCCAAGTCCATATCTTCGACCAATCGAGCATAGGTAACCGTGTCAGTGGTGAGAAACGGTAATTCGAACTCCTGATATCCATAATAGCGGTCTGAATATTTGGTTCCAGTGAATACATCATCAATATTGCCGCGACCAAGCATTGCAACGCCCGATGTTAAAGCTGCAGAGGCGATAATTTGATCTATACCATACTGGCCATCAATCGTGGGGTCGGCATCAGTGCCAATATCGGTGGCTCCAGCAAAGCCCCTGCTGTAACCATTTCCCTCTCCATACAAGAATGCTGGATCAAGTTCATTCTCTACCTGGCGAACATCAAAATTCACCGCATTGAGAGCAGAAAATACAACGGAATTAGAATTGGAAAGATGGTTAGGTATAAATTCTGGATATTCATAGTCATAGCCTTCATTACCAATATTGAAAGCTACAGTTGCCATTTGATTCCATATTTGCGAAAGGCTAGAATTTGGATTGGCTGAAAGTAGT
>JAAENI010000190.1 GCA_024224595.1 Hyphomicrobiales bacterium | reverse complement strand
GGTCGATATTTCGATCATTTGAGGCGAATATCGGGAATATTTAACGAAAATGAACGAAAAATCGGACCAATATCCAGTTTTGTTAACAGTGATTGTGCAAGTCCGACAGACTGCTAGAGTATCCTTGTTTACACGCAAGCATTTGATGGACCAATCCAGTTCACTCGGCAAGGCGCAAAACGCAGTGCCATCTGGTTGGTCGGACAAGTTTTGCAACGCTGCAGATGAACTGGCCTGGTTCACCGAAGGCTGGTTATTCACGCTCAACGGACTGCGTTATGGTTTTTTTATGGTCAACCAGTCCAAAGCTGAAACCGTGCCTTGCCAGCAAACATGAAGACACGTCAAACGATTCAATGTAACCATGAAAGGATCTTGAGAAGTATCCATTTCAAAGGTCATCGCGAACAGCGTTTAAGTGGCTGTTTTTCCAATATTACATCTGATAGTTTTTCCGCTATCATCATGACAACGGCATTGATATTGCTGCTGGCTATACTTGGCATGATGGATGCATCTACTATCCGCAATCTGTTCACACCTTTGACCTTCCCATTGATATCGACGACAGCATTGGCATCATCGTCAGGCCCCATTTTACAGGTGCCGCAAGGATGGTAGGCGCTACCGGCGTGCTGGCGGATGTATTCTTCGATCTGCTTGCGTGTTTTAACATTTGGGCCGGGAATGATTTCGCCGGCATCATATTTTGCGAATGTTGACTGACTAAGGGTCTCGCGACCCAGCTCAAATCCATCAATTGTTTCTTCACGGTCGTGTTCGGTGGCGAAATAATTGGGGTCTATGGCCAGGCTTTGTAAGGGATCTGTTGATTTTAGTTTTATCGCTCCCCTGCTGGTCGGGCGCATTGGCCCGGTATCAAGCATGTATCCGCTGACATTATGGCGCGGGTTCCAGCCATCGAAAAATACCGGAAAGAAATGAAACTGGATATTGGGGTGAGAATGGTTTTCTCCTGTACTCAAGAATGCTCCGGTATTTGCTTGATTACGTGCACACACACCTGTTTTGGCAATGAACCAGCGTAACCCTGCCAAAACCATGCGATCCGGCCGCAGGTATCGGTTGAGTGAGATCGGTTTTGTACAGTGATGCTGGATATGTACCTCCAGATGATCTTGCAGATTTTGACCTACACCGGGTAAATCACAGCGAGTTTTGATACCCATTTCATGCAAATGCTCCGCCGGACCTATGCCGGAAAGCATCAACAATTGAGGTGATCCAAATGCTCCCAGACTGACAATGACTTCTTTTTCAGCGTGAGAAATTTTGCTGTCTTTTCCGTCACGGTACTGAATACCTACTGCTTGATCACCCTCTAATACAATGCGTTCAACCAGCGTGTTCAATAACACTTTTGGTTTGATCGTATGATTGAATTTGTGCAGGTAGGCATAGGCGGTACTTGCTCGGATGCCATTTTCTATATTCATATCAAATCGGCAGAATCCTTCCTGTTGTTGTCCGTTGACATCATTGGTAAACTCAAATCCCGCATCATTCCCTGCAGCCAGAAATGCCTCGTCAAGTTCTGACAACTCCAATTGGGTGCGGACAGTTACCGGGCCACTGGCGCCGCGAAACTTGTTGTTACCAGCTTCAAACGTCTCCAGGCGTTTGAAATAGGGTAATACGTCTTCATAGCCCCAGCCATGCGATCCTTGCTTTACCCAGCGCTCATAATCGAGCGCGTGGCCACGCAGGAATACCATGCCATTTATCGATGCAGAACCGCCCAGCACACGCCCGCGGGGTTGATAGATTTGCCGGTTATTGAGGTGAACTTGAGGAACACTTTGGTAGTGGTAGTTGAATTTGCTTTCCGGCTTATAATGCGCTCGCAGTCCACCGGGCATGCGCACTGTCCAATGATGATCACTTCCTCCGGCTTCGACCAGTAGCACTTTTTTGCCGCCTTCGCTCAAGCGATGAGCCAGGATACACCCTGCGGTTCCCGCTCCAGCAATTATATAATCGTATTTGTCAGTCTGCATGATATCAAAAGTCCAAATTGTTAACTAGTCAGGGTTGAAACTACAGCGTCTTCAACGGATTGGAGTAACTTAAGGCCAGGCCATGTTAACCAGTAACCAGCATTCATAACCAATGGCTGTTCTGAAAGTCTGACTAATGCTCCGGAATTAATTGCATCCCTGGCCAACGGCAATGATGCCAGAAAAACACCTGCACCGCAAAGGGCGGCTTCTTGTGCAGCTATTATACTGTCAAAGCGAAACGAAGGCTGGGCAACGGGTGCGTGTCCGTTGGCAACGGACCATTCATGCCAGCCATCGCGTGGCCCCGATACAGCGATGAATGGCAGTTGCTGCCAATTGCTTTTTAGTGTTGTTGCCAGCAAATCGGGAGAACATGCGGGTACCAATGTTTCGATAAATAACTGGACTGCATTGTTTTTCTGTCCTCGCTCACTCTCAAACCGCACTTCCAGATCAGCCTTGACTGCATCAAAATCCGTTGGTCTGTGAACGGACGATAATGATACCTGCAACGATGGATAAGCGGTTTTCAATTTTTTGAGCCTGGGGGCAATCCAAAGGGCGGCAATCGATGCCGGCGCGGCTATTGTGATCTTGGTTCTGGGGCTGGCAAACAGGTCGCTGGTGCCGCGCCGCATCGCGTCAAATGAACTCTTGACGTGCGGCAGATAGGCCTCGCCATCAGCGGTTAATTCTACACCGCGCGCCAATCTGAGAAACAGGTGCGTATCAAGGTGGGCTTCCAGATTTTTCATTCTCTGAGAGACAGCTGCCTGGGTTAGTCCCAGTTCGTTGGCGGCGGCTGTGAAGTTTTGATGGCGCCCGGCAGCCTCAAATACCCGTAACCATTCAAGTGGTGGCAGAGGGTCAGTTTCTTCACCTGTAATCATAACGAAAACGGTCCCTTAGGTCACAATAACATTGTTTGTCATTATACCTGTCAACTCATAAGATTCGCAAGAATTATTGTTATTCACTGATGAGGTGCCCAAATGAACTTCTTCTCTTTTCTAACAGAGCAGGAAATTCAGTATGTTCATGAATCTTCACTGGAGATTCTGGAAGAAACCGGCCTGATCGTTCGAAATGAAAAGGCGCGAAAGCGGTTTGCTGAACATGGAGCGATTGTTGATCACGAAAGCCAGTTGGTGCGTATCCCTGCCGGGGTGGTCGAGAAATATCGTAAAATGGTGCCGCCAACGATCACGCTGCGTGGGCGTGACCCGGCTTATGATATTACGATGCCACGCAAGTTGCCGGTCATTGCAACAGCCAGTTCCGCACCTGATATTGTCGATCCGGTGAGCGGAGTTTGCCGTCGTTCAACTTCCCAGGATATTGCGCGTATTGCTCATATTGTAAATGAAATACCCGCCTTCGATCTGTTTTCTATCTCGACACTGGCGGATGATGCACCTGATGATCAGTTCAGTTTGACCCGGTTTTATACAGCCCTTAAAAATTGCGTAAAGCCTGTACGAACCTCTGTTTACAATATTCGTGAAGCCGAACAGGTGATTAAACTGGGTGAGTTGATTGCCGGCTCAAAAGAAGCATTCTGGGAACGTCCATTCATCAATTTTGGCTATTGTGCAGCTGTGTCTCCTTTGACTCTGGATTTCGACAGTACAGATACGATGATGTATTTCGCTGAAAAAGGGATAACCGCTTACGGTACAATTGCCCCGATGGGAGGATTGAGCACACCCTTGTCTTTGCCAGGTATGCTGACCATCATGAATACTGAGTGGCTGGCGGTGGCGGTGTTGGCGCAAATGTCGAAAGAAGGCACTGCGCATATTTATAATTTCCTGCCGGTATTTGCAGATATGCGGGATGGAGCTTATGCACCTGGTGCCATCGAGATCGGTATGATGAATTCTGCAGTGTGCCAAATGGCGCGGTTTTATAATGTTCCCGCAGGCGGATATCTGGGGCTGACCAATTCGAAAGTTGCGGATGCACAAGCAGGTTATGAAAAGGGCATGTCACCCCTGATGGGAGCGCTGTCGGGAGCAGATTTTATCGTGATGGGCGGGCTGCAGGATGCGCTGATGTCATTTGATTTTGGGCAATTGATGATCGATGGCGAAATTGCAGCGATGGTTAAGAAAGTACGTGAAGGATTTGGATTTTCTGAAGAAAGTGCATCAGTGCAGGAAATCAAGGATACCGGGCCGGCAGGAATGTTTGCGGCAAATCCAGCGACACTTGAAAGGATGCATACAGCAACATTTATGCCGGATCTTGCTGATCGAAATCTGAGAGAAAAGTGGCAACAGGAGGGTTCTTCAACCATCCATCAAAGGGCAATGAATAAAGCGTTAGAAATTCTGTCGACACCAAATTCCTTCGCGTTTGACAAATCAATTGATGACAGAATTCGAACAGAGTTTGAGGGGCTGGTCGCTGGAGATTCGCAACCGCAAGAAGGCTGGTCACCTTTTGACATCGGATCGGCTACGCCTGACCGGCAACGCAGGGTCAATCGTCGTGCCCGGGCATAATAACTTTATACTGAGACAGGATTAACAATGGAAAAGCAATTTCCAACAAGTGCCAATATTGTGATTATTGGCGGTGGTGTAATAGGTACTTCGATCGCATTTCATCTTGTGCGTTCCGGGGTCAAAGACGTGTTGTTGCTGGAAAAATCCAAACTGACTGAGGGTGCCACCTGGCATGCTGCGGGTCTTGTCGGGCAATTCAGATCACAGCAAAATCTGATGAGCCTGATGAATGACAGTGTTAAGCTGTTTGATTGCCTGTTTGAGGAAACCGGACAGGACCCCAGTTGGCGTAAAGTGGGAAGCATGCGTATTGCCAGTAGTTCGGATCGATGGAAAGAGTTGCAAAAATCCTATTCATCGGCACAGGCCGTCGGGTTTGAGATGAATATGATAACACCGGCGGAAGCCAGAGAAATCTATCCGCTGATGGAAGTGGATGATCTGATCGGTGCTGCTTTCATTCCCGATGATGGACATATTGATCCCAACTCCCTGACTCAGGCCTATGCCAAAGGATTTCGTCAATATGGCGGACGCATTATCGAAGACGTGATGGTCAAGGATTTGATGCGCAATGACAGACGTATTACCCATGTTGTAACCGATCATGGTAATATTGAGGCCCAGACAGTTGTTAATGCAGGTGGCCTGTGGGCGCGGCAGGTTGGTTGGATGGCCGGGGTGGAAATTCCTGCCGGTGTTGTCGAGCACCAATATCTGGTGACTGAAAAAACCGACCAGATACCTGCTGATTTGCCAGCATTTCGTGACCCGGACGGTGGTTATTACGCCAAACCCGAACCGGGGGCGCTGGCTATTGGTGGCTGGGAAAAAGTAACGAAAAAAGTCAATCCGAAGCAGGGTTTCCCCTGGGAACATGAACGGCATCTGTTTGATAGCAACATGGATCGGTTAGAAGAAATACTTGAACCTGCCATGCGGCGACTGCCAATTCTGGGTGAGGTGGGGATTCGCACAATTATCAATGGACCCATCCCCATTTCACCGGACGGAGAACCCATTATGGGGCCAGTTCCCGGAGTTGACAATTTTTTTGCAGCCTGTGCCTTCACCTCAGGAATTGCCGCTTCCGGAGGTGCGGGAAAAGCCGCAGCCAACTGGATTATGTATGGTGATCCAGGGCTTGATCTGTGGGCATTTGATATCCGCCGTTTTGGTGGTCTGCATGCCGGTCAGGAGTTTTTGCATGATCGAGCAGTTGAAAGTTATGCTCAATATTATGCAGTTCACTGGCCGGGGGAAGAACTGGAATCCGCCCGTAACGTTCGCCGCAGCCCGTTATATCAGGCACTAAAAAATCAAGGCGCAGTCTTTGGTTCTAAATTCGGATGGGAGAGAGCCAACTGGTTTGCTGTGGACGGCATTGAGCAAAAGGATGTGTTCGGCTGGGATCGCCCCGGTCAGCAGATGAGCGTCGGGCGCGAACATAAAGCAGCGCGTGAAGGCGTGGTGATGATTGATATGTCGTCTTTCACAAAGTTTGAAATTAGCGGCCGGGATGCCTGTGGATTTTTGCAATACCTAGCCGTTGCCAATGTCGACAAAGCGCCTGGCAGTGCCACCTATACACAATTGTGTAACGAAAAAGGTGGCATAGAGGCCGATGTCACCATCATGCGCCGAAACAAAGATTGTTTCTGGTTGATCACAGGTTCTGGCCTGGGCGTGCGGGACCGGGACTGGATTGAGCGAAATATTCAGGGTTTCAAATTACGGCACAGTGACACTTGGGTCACTGATGGAGAGCAGAGGCAGCAAGGGCATAAGGGAAAGGAAGACCATGAGGTGGATGTCGTTCTGCGTGATATTACCTCCGGCTATGGGGTCATTAATCTGGCTGGCCCTCTGTCACGTCAAGTACTTGAAAAGGTAACGGACAGTGATATCAGTCATGATCAGTTCGCGTTTATGTCCACTCGGGAAATTCGTATTGGTTATGCCCCGGCGATTGCCTATCGCGTTACCTATATTGGTGAGCTGGGCTGGGAACTATATATTCCGACTGAATACATGCTGTATGTTTTTGAAGTTCTGCAAAAAGCGGGGCAAGAATTTGGTATTACCAATGCCGGTTACAGAGCTATTGACAGCTTGCGACTGGAAAAACGATATCTTGCCTGGGGGCTGGACATTACTCCCGATTACAACCCATTTGAAGCCGGGCTGCAGTTTTTGATAGACTGGAACAAAGGAGATTTCATTGGACGTGAAGCACTTGCTGGTATCAGGCAACGGGGCATTACACAAAAACTTGTTTGTCTGGAACTTGAGGAACCCCTGTCGGTATTCGGGGGAGAGGCGATTTTCCATGATGGAATGCCGGTAGCGCAAACTACTAGTGGCAATTATGGTTATAGTGTCGGGAAAAGCCTGGTGCTGGCTTATCTGCCTACTAACATCATTGCGGAAACTGAATTTGAGGTCGAAGCATTTGGGCAGCGTTCAAAGGCGAACCTGATCAAAGGTTGTGCCTATGATCCTAGAAGATTGAAAATACTGAGTTAAACGGGATTGCTCAGGCGATAAAAAACATGTTTTCTCAAGTGAGACTGTTTATCGCTAATACCGGGTGTGTCGAAATCCAAATCAGGAAAGGCCTGCATTCCCAGACGCTGCATCAGGCTAATTGAAGCGGTATTGTCTTTCACAGCAAATGCGACGACTTCTTCAAGGCCCAGATCATCAAAACCATGTTGGATTAGGGCGGTTGCAGCTTCCAACGCGTAACCTTTCCGCCAGTGAGGCGTCATGATTCTCCAACCAATTTCTGTCGCTGGTGTAAATTTGGCCTCGAAGTTGACTTTGCTTAATCCGGCAAAACCGATCGGTTCCCCGGTTGATTTCAAGCAAATTGCAGACCAGCCATAGCCATTGTTTCTGGCAGCAGCGATCAAACTCTCCAATACTTTATCAGCGACTTCCCGTGTACGTGTGAATGGGAAATACTGCATGACCTGTTCATCAGAGTTGAGAATGTGGAAAGCAGTGCGATCAATTTCGCTCAAATTCCAGGAGCGAATGATCAACCGGTCAGTGTTTAATTTTGTACCGTATTTCATGGGGCAAATTCATTGTGTTTGTAGCCTTGAATGTAAAGCAAGGCTGTCAGATCTCCATGATCTATTCGAATGTCTGCCTGTTGGGCAACGGCTGGTTTTGCATGAAGTGCGACGCCTGTTCCTGCGGTTTTGAGCATTCCAAGATCATTGGCACCATCACCCACCGCAATGAAATCATCGACTTGCAGATTGTGAGCGGCGGCTATCTTGTTTAATTCGACTACTTTGGCCTGGCGGCCCAGGATCGGTTC
>JAAENI010000189.1 GCA_024224595.1 Hyphomicrobiales bacterium | reverse complement strand
GCAGGTTTATCAGCAATTGCGGATTGTTACAGCGCGTCCAGATGAGCAGGAATTAATGCAATGCCCTCATTTGCTATACGGGCACAGAGATGGTCGCCAACCCTATTCCGTTGCTTTGTGGCTTGGTGAAGCTGCAAAAGCGCTGGAACAGGCCAGGCGGGACAAGAAAACACCAATTTTTGTTGGTGGTACCGGTCTTTATTTCAAAAGCCTGACTGAAGGATTGTCGCCGGTGCCGGTTCTAGATCCCGTTATTCGTCAGAAATGGCGAGATTTCATGTTGGCCAAATCTTGCGCTGAGACTGACGATGGGCAATCATTGTATCAAGAATTGACTAAACGCGATCCGGCAGCTGCCAAACAATTGCGACCCAGCGATCATCAACGTCTGATACGGGCGTTGGAAGTAATCGATTCTACCGGTAAATCGATCCTCGAATGGCAGGCGAAGGATAAGGGTAAGGCCTTGATTACCGGTAAGGACGTTCAAAAAATAGTGCTGATGCCTGAGCGCTCTCAATTGCATGTTCGCATCAATGAGCGTTTTGATAAGATGGTTTTAACCGGCGCACCAGAAGAAGTGAAGCAGTTTCTGGGGCAGAACGTTGATCCTACTTTGCCAATTATGAAAGCCATTGGGGTACCACAGTTTGCAAAATTTCTGTCCGGTGATATTTCGATGGATGAGGCGGTGGAAAAAGCCAAGGCGGCAACCAGACAATACGCAAAACGCCAATCAACCTGGTTTAACAATCAGTTTGGCAACGAATGGCAGAGAAAGGAATATCGGGATTTTTACGGTTGACGTGAAGCAAGCGTATAACTAATGTGCCGTAGTGATTTTAAGCGTAAATCGGGTAACGAATAGATGCATATAGAACTAATTGTGGTGATGTGGCGTACACGTGTGAAGGTTTGACAACCTTTGCGAAAGCAACGTGTGCGCTAAAACATAGGTCCCGAGGGGGCCTTTTTTATTGCCTGAATTATGAGTAACTATGTAATCTGTTCAGGCGCAATGACCATATTAAACCGTAATGGAAAAGAACAAATGAGCAAGAGCATGGAAATGACCGGGGCAGAAATGGTAATCAGGGCACTGATTGATAATGGTGTTGATACCATTTTTGGTTATCCCGGCGGTGCTGTTTTGCCAATCTATGATGAACTGTTTCAGCAGGAAGAACTGCAACATTATCTGGTGCGTCATGAGCAGGGCGCTGGTCATGCGGCGGAGGGTTATGCGCGCTCAACCGGTAAACCGGGCGTGTTTCTGGTGACCTCCGGACCTGGTGCCACCAATGCTGTAACGCCACTACAGGATGCATTGCTCGATTCAGTGCCAATTATCTGTATCACTGGTCAGGTTCCTACATCTTTGATCGGATCTGATGCATTTCAGGAAGCTGATACTGTCGGTATCACGCGGCCGTGTACAAAGCATAACTGGCTGGTGAGTTCGATTGAAGACCTTCCGGGGATATTGCATGAAGCATTTTATGTGGCTACCTCAGGCAGGCCGGGTCCGGTTTTGGTTGATGTTCCCAAAAACGTGCAGTTTGCAACCGGGACCTATTACCCGCCGACAGAATCAAAGCATGTTTCATACAATCCACAGGTGCAGGGAGATCAGGATCAAATCAAAACCGCTGTTGAGTTGATGGCGAACGCGCGTAAGCCGGTGTTTTATACCGGTGGTGGTGTGGTCAATTCCGGCCCGGAAGCCTCGAACCTGTTGCGTGAACTGGTTGCCAAAACCGGGTTTCCTGTTACTTCAACATTAACCGGTCTTGGAGCCTATCCGGCGAGCGGTGATAGTTGGATTGGCATGTTGGGTATGCATGGTACCTATGAAGCTAATTTGGCAATGCATGATTGCGATCTGATGATTTGTGTTGGTGCGCGTTTTGATGATCGTATTACTGGCCGACTGGATGCTTTTTCACCGCATTCGAAAAAGATTCATATCGACATCGATCCATCCTCGATTAACAAAAATGTTCATGTTGATGTTCCAATTATAGGTGATGTTGGCAATGTTCTGGAAGATATGCTGCGAATGTGGAATGCTACTGTCAGTGAAGCGGATAGAAAGCCATTAATTAGAGATCTGCACAATTGGTGGGAACAGATCAATGTGTGGCGAGGTCGAAATTCACTCGCCTATCGCCCGTCCAAAGACATTATCATGCCGCAATATGCTATTGAGCGTCTGTATGAACTGACGAAAGACCGCAACACTTATATCACCACTGAAGTTGGACAGCACCAGATGTGGGCTGCGCAGTTTTACGGATTTGAACAACCCAATCGCTTCATGACATCCGGTGGCCTGGGTACTATGGGTTATGGTTTACCGGCGGCTTTTGGTGTCCAGATCGCTCACCCAGACGCTTTGGTTATTGATATTGCCGGCGATGCATCCGCTCAGATGACCATTCAGGAATTGTCGAGCGCGGTTCAATATGGAGCGCCCATCAAGATTTTTATTCTGAATAACCAGTATATGGGTATGGTCCGGCAATGGCAGCAACTGCTGCACGGTAACCGTTTGTCGCACACCTACTGTGAGGCATTGCCGGATTTTGTAAAACTCGCCGAAGCTTATGGTGGAGTTGGTATACGCGCAGAAAAACCGGATGAACTGGATGATGCTATTGAGGAAATGATCAATGTTGACAAACCGGTTATTTTTGATTGCCGTGTTGCCAATCTTGCCAATTGTTTTCCGATGATCCCGTCCGGCAAGGCACATAACGAAATGCTACTGCCTGATGAAGCCACTGATGAGGTGATTTCCAGGGCAATTGACAAAGAAGGACAGGCTCTGGTTTAACAATGGAAATTTCCAAACCCAGGTTCCTGGACTATTTTTTGCTGGTTACTCTGGCTGCAATTTTCGGCAATAGCTTCATGCTTGTTGGTGTTATTGTAGATGAAATTCCCAGCGTAACTCTGACCACATTGCGTTTGGTGATTTCCGCTCTGATTTTTGTGGTGGCGATGGTTTTTGTCAAACAAAAGCTCCCGGCAATGGGGCGAGTCTGGATTATTATTTTGGCGGTTGCGGTATTTGGAAATGTCGCGCCATTTTTTCTGATCTCCTGGGGGCAGGAAAAGGTCGATGCGGGGCTCGCTGCAATTTTTGTCGCCTGCATGCCATTGATGACAATTGTACTGGCGCATTTTGTCACGCGGGATGAAAAACTAACACTGTTTAAAATTACTGGTTTTTGCTTTGGGTTATTGGGTGTGGTGATGATCATCGGTTTTGATAAACTGGGAACACTAGGTGAGAATACAGTACGTCAATATGCGGTGGTTGTTGCAGCGCTTGGATATGCAATTTCTGCAATTATTTCCAAGTCACTCGTCGATATGCCACGGGTGTCGATGATGAGTGCGATTATGCTTGTATCATCTTTGGTAATCATTCCATTTGGCCTGATCTCCGGTGAGACATCACAAGTGTTGGCTGGACCATGGCCCTCTGCCAAAGTAATATTGTCGATGATCATTCTTGCTGTCGTTCCAACAGTGATCGGAACAATGATGATTTTTGTCATTCTTTCGCGTCAAGGTGCGTCATTCCTGAGCCAGATCAATTTTATGGTTCCGGTATTTGCAATCTTGTGGAGCACGATGTTTTTATCCGAAGTTCTTCCAGCTAATGCCCTTTATGCATTGGTGTTAATCCTTGCCGGCGTTGCGATTGCACGCATTAATCCAAAATCAAAAATTGCCCAGACAAAGGAAATCAATTCATGAATGCCCAGAAACTATCAAGTGGTTCGGCTTATTTTATTGTTGAAGAAACTCAAAAATCCCGCACCCATGTGTTAAGTGTCATTGTTAACAACGAACCGGGGGTTCTTGCCCGCGTTATCGGTCTGTTTTCAGGACGTGGTTATAATATCGAAAGCCTGACGGTTTCAGAAACCAGTCATGAGAAACACCTTTCACGCATTACCATTGTTTCAAGTGGTCCTTTGCATGTGCTGGATCAGATCAAAAAACAACTGGAACGCATGGTGCCGGTTCATAAAGTTGTGGACCTTACCCTGATTGCTGAAATCAACGGGTTTGACAAACCTATGGAGCGGGAAATGGCAATGGTCAAAGTGGCAGGGACAGGAGAAGATCGTGTCGAAGCCATGCGTCTTGCGGATGCATTCCGCGCTCAGGTCATCGATGCCTCGACGGGGCATTTTACTTTTGAAATTACTGGCAGAGTAAGCAAAATAGAACAGTTTATCACGATCATGGAGCCTCTGGGATTGGTAGAAGTGTGCCGTACCGGTGTTGCAGCCGTGAGCCGTGGCAAGGATGGAATGTAGGATTCTAGTTTGAAATTAGTCTATTGTTCAATTGAACACCTCCATATCGGTCGAAATAGTGGTTAAGCGCAAAAGTGCCGAACGTGAACAGGAAATATTGACTGCGACACTGCGGGTTCTTCGCAACTATGGGGTGTCTGCGACAAGTACGGCAAAAATTGCTGCAGAAGCCAACTGTTCCAAGGAAACGATTTACAATTGGTTTGGTGATCGCGAGGGGCTCTTTGCCGCTTTGATCAGGGCTCAGAGCAGAACTTTTCTGGATGTCATGGAGCGTGTTGTTGCAAGAGGGCAAACCATTCGCGAAAAACTTGATCTGTATTCCGGTGCATTGCTTGATATGCTGACGGGCGAAGCGAATAGTTTGGTTGTACAACTGATTATTGGGCAGTATTACCAGCACCATCATCAAATACAAACAGCAATGAGTGAGCGTGATCAGAGAATTATTGCGCTTGGAATTGATCTGTTGATTGAGGCACGAGCGCAGGGACTGTTGAATTTTGACGATGCAGAGGAAGTTTTTTCTACGTTTTATGGTCTTGTGATGGGTGGTCGTCAAATAGTAACGATCTCTGGTTTTGATCAGGCACGCCCATCGGGCGAAGAAATTCGCAATATCGCCGAGATTGCAGTGAACAGGTTGTTGCTAATTTACCGATCGGTCAAAGTTGAACAATAAATGTGAAATTGGTTTCACAACTTTGGTTCGTTTTATTGAGCGAATCGTGGCACTAAATACAAATGGATTTTTCACCACAACAAGATCAGGCATTGATCGAAGTTAATCGCTGGATCAAAAGCGGCGAGAGTCAGATATTCAGACTTTTTGGATATGCTGGAACAGGTAAAACGACATTAGCACGTCATTTGGCTGAAGGTGTCGAGGGGGATGTATTATTTGCTGCCTTTACAGGTAAAGCGGCACAGGTGCTTCGCTCGAAAGGAGCCAAAAAGGCTTCGACCATTCATTCGATGATTTACCGACCTCGTGGTGAGGAAACAATTGAGGATGAAGAGACCGGCAAGAAAAGCATATTGCCGACTTTCTCCCTGAACAGGCAAAGCCCGGTTTCAAAAGCGGATTTGATTATCATCGATGAGTGCTCAATGGTTGATGAGGAACTCGGTCGGGATTTAAT
>JAAENI010000188.1 GCA_024224595.1 Hyphomicrobiales bacterium | reverse complement strand
TTAAATCCTGCCGCATTGAGACCAATGCCCCCCGCTGTATTACGATGAAAAGGCCACTCTGGCAAAATCCACGAAGATTTCCCAAGGCCTCCTCAGGGCCATCAATAACGGCAGATGCATCGTCAAGCTATCCGATCCACAACACGGGCGTCAGGTCTGCTCAGGGCCCCATGCAGTCATTACTACGTAAGAACCAACTGGCAGCAACGAGTCAATACCTACCGCATGGACCTAAATTTCCCGTGCCCACTCTTGGCGCAATAAGATTATGACTGGGGGTTTATGAGTCCATACTCTGGTTAAATGAACCCTTGAACCCCTCATTTGAGTCTGGAGCTTCTTTAAAAAAACAGGTAAATCATCTCCACGAAACAGCTTTTCCAGATCCAAGAAAGTGTCCGCAATGGCTAAACGCGCTTCCGCGATTGATTTGCAGCCTGAGTTAACGCCAGCAGAACTCAATGCGATGAAATCCCTGGTCCAACAACATCCGAAAACCGGAAAACATCTGGAAATTGGCACAGCTGCCGGTGGAACACTGCGTGAACTTATGCTGTGCTATCCAAAATCCCAGCCACCCTTTGTTGTCATCGACCCCTTCACCTATTTTCCCGACCAGTTGGAAATCGTCAAAAACAACCTTCGTGGCGCCAATATCGATCCCCAATACGTTGATTTTCGAAAAGGTTACAGTTGGCCGCAGCTTGAAGTGGCAATAGGCGCTAATGAAATATTTGATTTCATATTTATCGATGGGCACCATGATGCCAGTCATGTGATGGAGGATTTGCGCTGGACGCGTTTGCTCAATGCAAACGGACTGGTGTGCCTGCATGATTACAGGCCAAAATTTCCCGGCGTAAAATGGGCAACCGAACGGTTCTTAAAACGCAACTCAAATTACAGCAAAATTATCCATGTCGATTCGCTCGTAGTATTGAAAAAAGCGGAAATGACCGGAACCGAAGTCAGTGATAATGATTTGTTCGTCAGTAAATTGATGAACAGGCTACTGAAATATAAAAGGAGTATCTTAAAGCGGTTCAATCGTGTTTGATAGTTGAGGAGTATTTTACTCCCCTCGCCCGCCCGATAAGCAAAGCAGCCGCATTGTTTCGAAAATGGATTCTTGATATCTCTGATGATTAATGTGCTACTCGAAATTCGTAGAGCACCAAAACGGATCATTCTTGTCTCACTTTGGAAATAAACGTCATGAAGGCAGATTATAATCTCCGGGGGAAACGGGTTCTGGTGACGGGCGGTGCTTCGGGCATCGGATTGGAAACGGTGATGGCATTCCTGCGTTGTGGAGCAAGAGTGGCAATCAACGATTTACCAGAATCACAGCAATTGAAACAAGTAACAGAGCGACTTCGAGCCGATGGTCACGATGTGATTGACGCAGGTGGTAATGTTGGCGATCCGATTGATGCACCTCGCATGGTTAGTGAAGCAATCGAGACAATGGGTGGTCTGGATTATCTGATCAATAATGCTGGTACGCCCGGAACAACCAGAACCATACCTGCCTCTGATTTTGAACGCCAGGACGAGGAATTATGGAACCTGCTGATCAACGTTAACCTTATCGGACCATTCCGCTGCACAAAAGCAGCTGCTGGTGCACTCAAGTTTTCGTCAGGAGCAATCGTCAACACCACATCGATATCTGCTCTTGGCGGCGGCGGATCAAGCTCGGTTTATTGCGCAACCAAAGCCGGACTTGTCAATCTCACCAAAGAATGGGCGCGCGCACTCGCACCGCATGTGCGTGTCAACGCAGTAGCTCCGGGATATGTCGATTCAGACTGGATGTGTGGTTTTGCCGACGAGAATAGCGGTAACTTCAGACCAGCTGAAAGCGTTCCTCTGAAGCGTATTGGCAAGCCGGAAGAATACGCCGAGACAATCCTGTTTCTTTCCGCAGGTGCAGATTACGTCACCGGTCAGACCCTGAATGTAGATGGCGGAATGACAACATGAATTACTTTTCAACAAGACACAAAATCGATGTTTTTCAGGAATTAATATCCATATACACTAATTATCTGAGTACACGATTCAATTCCACCTGATCCAGGTCATGTTCAGCGCGCTCGCGCCAGGCAACATAACTGCCCGCACCGGCAATAATCGCCATTCCGGCAAATGACAAAATATCAGGAACATCGCCCCACATTACAATGCCCCAGAATGTGGCAAATACCAGATAGCTGTAATCAAAAGGTGCTAGCCAACTGGATTCTGCACTTTGATAGGCTTTCGAAAGGCCAATATTTGCCGTGAGATTGAGTACCGAACAGGTTATAATAATTCCAAATACAAACAACCCCAGCGGATGCCATCCGGTAAAAAGATAGGGCCATTGACTCGCAAAACTCGCCGGGCTGATAAAGGTTGTAAGTACAAGCCCGACTACACTTACAAGAATAAAAGCAATCGCGGCACCCAGCGATAATGCCACCGGGTGTTCTTCACGGCATAATTTCCGGGTCGTCATGATGGTTGCAGCAAAGCACAATCCGGCAGCCACTGGCATCAGGGCTTCCAGTTGGAAGTCTGATGAACCTGGTTTTAATATCAACAAAGTACCGGAAAATCCTGCCATAATGGCAATTACACGACGCGGCCCGACCTTTTCTCCCAAGACCAGTTTCGACAAAACCGCAACAAAGATCGGAAACACATAAAGCCCCGCAGCGATTTGCGATAGAGTCAGGAAGGGAATAGCACCAAAGAAAAATATCATCGCACCAACCAAGAAAAGACTGCGAAGAACCACAGCCCAAATTCGCTTTGGGAAAAGATGAAAACCACCGCGATAATACCGCGCCAAAAGCAAAATCAACCCGAGATTGCAGCTGGAACGAATTAACTGGAATTGCCAGAGGGAAACCGCATCGCTGGTCAACTTGATCAGCGAATCCTGAAACCCGAGCAGGGCCAATGCTCCAATCATTAACATTGCGGCAAACGCCGGCCGATCTCCGGGAACACCTTCAAGGCTGGAGCCATCAAAAGATGCACTGGGTGTCTTAAAATTTGCCATAAATCTGCCGGAATTTTTGCGGGACAAACCTCAATTAAATCCAACTTTCAAAACGGGTCAAGCAGCAAATCAAACCAACAATGCTGAAGAAGGTGATTTCAATTGAGACCTGGAGCGCTTCTTGTGGGGGAGCAAATTTTAATCCACAAAAACCGAGTGATGCGTGTAAAGAAATGGCGTCTCAAATGAGAGAAACCGGCATCAAGCTTTATTTGGAACTGGCGGATTATCTTCCCGGGGTTGCGGCCAGATACGAACAGGGGGCACAATCTGCAGGCCAGATTGTTTCT
>JAAENI010000187.1 GCA_024224595.1 Hyphomicrobiales bacterium | reverse complement strand
TTAGGTGGGGTTCCCCAAACGCTCACAAAATTTCCAGGTAATAACTTCGTCTATTTCTGGATGACAGTCGTAGTCAATGATGATGTCGTTTTCGTTTTCCATTTTAAATGGTTGGGCTGAGTATTAATCCCTTTTGTTTTTCTATGGGTATTATTAGTGCGCCAAATTGGCAGGCCTAGAAGTGCCGATGTGGCATGTTTAGAAGTGCCATATTGGCATGTCAGGATCGGCCAACCTTTCTTTCCTTTGTCCTGCCGCCCTTTGGAACTGTGAGATTGAGTTCGTAAAGGTTCACTCTTCCCTGCCCGAGTTTCTTGATCTTTAGGAATTTGGCATCCTCAAGTTCCTTGATATAGCGCACAACGCTGCGAAGACCTGATCCCATATCTTCTGCAAGCGTTTCCTGTCCCGGAAAGCAAAATTCGTTTTGCCAGGCATAACTGAGCAGCATCGCGTAGGTAAGCTTTGCGCCCGGTGACAGCTTGTTGGATTTCAGCATACTGTTTGGCACCTGGGTAAAGCCATTTTGTGAAAGAGCATCTGCGCCACGAAGAACAATGTTGCGTTCTTTTACCAACCCACCAAGTGAACTAACCCCCTTTCCGTGGCCAACCTCCATACAAGAAATTATACACCATATTGGGAATGTTGATTTGTATCGTTATCCCCCTCCCTGCGCTTTTCAGGTTGATAGGGATTGATGGGTGGCGGCGTTGCATCATCATCATCATCATTTGATTGCGGTTGCGGCATGGGTGCAGGTAATTCAAGCCGAGTTTCGAGCTGGCCGATTTCCCTGCTCTGACGTGTCATGGTTTCCACATGACCTTGCAATTGTGTCAGTAGTTCCTTGCGGTCATTTTTCATTTGATCAAGCAACCCATCACGAACCCGCTTATCAATCTCAAGCGACATAACTTTTTCCTGCAATTGTTTCAGTTCATCAGCATCCTCATCTGACTGTTTTTCGGTATTTGGTGTTTCCTCATCAGGTGCGACAGGTACCGACATGTCGTGACCAGTCGCGACCGGACGCGTCGTGTCACGACTTGACGCGACAACTGTCGGACTAACAAATTCCTGCTTTTCCCGCAGCTGGGCAACCCGCTCCGGGATTGAAGTCGGGTCAATCAGGAAGATGTAATTGTCCTTGTCGGTCGGCTGTCGGGTATCAGGATCGACACAAACCGCTCGCAACTTACCACTATGACAATACCGCTGAATGGTTCGATCAGTAATAGACATTGTCGCCTCCCGAAAGGCTATAACCGTATCTGCGACAGAAAAAGTGTACTTGCTAATATCCGGCTGATTAATTGGGCTGTCATTCTGTGTCGCGATCTGTCGCGACGGGGTGAATAGGGGATTCATGTTGAAATTGTAACATGTAGGGTAAAACTATGGATGGCAAAGATTGGGGGAGAGCGGATGTTTGCTGCAGCTGCGAAGAAGCCAATCTTCACTTCGCAAAGCAAACGTTGGCTTGTTGAACCAATCTCGCCGAATTTTACTGCAATCACACAAAAACAAATTTTGTAAATTGAAATGAGATATTCCATAAAGTAAAAATATCCTAAATAACTGCCCTACTTGGATATTCTTTCCCCATTCAGAAAACTGTAAATTGCAAATTAAGTTGTGGGAAAGCATCCCTAAACATTGAAATGACAAATTCGATTACTAGTTAGTGTGAATGGTGACGCTTCGAGCAGAAGCAGCCTTCACGACGGTTACAGGTCACAAGCCATTGGGTTTTGGTTCAGAAATCAGGCCAGCCTTGGATTGTGATAGCGCAGGTCGCGATATGCCGATCTGTCAGAGC
>JAAENI010000186.1 GCA_024224595.1 Hyphomicrobiales bacterium | reverse complement strand
GGAGACGTAAGCCCAGAAGAGTGTAGCAACTATCTTAAAAATTCAGGATACGCTTCCGTCTAAATGTGAAACGCTCTAGGGCCTGTTGACATTCAAGGTCATGGTGCTGACGGTTTATTCTGGTTCAATTGACCAGAAATGCCCTAAATACCGTCGCTCTTGGTTACGCTCAATGCTTTCAAACCAATATGTTTGGCGTCAAGAGACATCAAACTCCAACTGTCTGGCCCGTTTGATTCTACCGTCTTTCAATAATTTATCCATGAGATGGCTTTCGATTGGCTGGTCAACATATAAAAGCGCTATAGCATTGCCACCGGGTTTGTCTCGACCCAAATTGAAATTGGCAATGTTAACGCCAGCCTCACCCAGCATTCCGCCCAATAACCCAATAATGCCAGGCACATCCCTGTTGGTCGTGTAAACCATGTAGCGGCCGACTTCAGCATCTAGATTGATGCCTTTAATTTGTATAAAGCGGGGTTTGGCATCTGAAAATACCGTTCCCGCGATCGATCGTTGATTACCCTCTGTTTCGACATTTATCTTGATATAGCTGTCAAACACGCCCGATTTATCCCGCATGGTCTCGGAAACATTGATGCCCCTTTCCTTAGCCAACACCGGTGCTGAAACCATATTCACCTCAGCAAGCTGTGACTTGATCAATCCAGCCAGTGCCGCACTGGTTAGCGCCTTGGTATTCATGGCTGCGACCGCACCGTCATATTGGATTTCAAACTTCTTGATCGGAGAATCAGTAACCTGCCCAACGAAGCTGCCCAGATATTCAGCAAGTTTGACAAAAGGCAGCAATTTTGGTGCTTCATCAGCCGAGATGGACGGCATATTTAGTGCATTGGTAACCGCGCCGTTTACCAGATAGTCAGACATTTGTTCTGCCACCTGAAGGGCAACATTCTCCTGCGCTTCATTGGTCGATGCACCAAGATGAGGTGTTACAATAACATTTGGCAGATTAAACATCGGGTTTTTAGTTGCGGGTTCCGAAGCAAATACATCAAATGCCGCACCGGCAACCTTGCCGGAATTGAGCGCATCCACGAGATCCTTTTCAACCACCAGTCCGCCACGCGCGCAATTGATAATTCTAACACCCTTTTTCATCCTGGAGATGGCGTCGGCATCAATAATATTACGGGTCTTGTCGGTCAGAGGAACATGCAAAGTAATAAAATCCGCCTTGGACAACATTTCGTCAAGTTTGACTTTTTCCACTCCCAGAGTGTCAGCTCTGTCTTGTGACAAAAACGGATCGAATGCCGCGACTTTCATTTTCAACCCTTTAGCCCGTTCCGCAACGATTGATCCGATATTGCCGCAACCAATCAGACCCAAGGTCTTATTAGTTACTTCCACACCCATAAAACGGGATTTTTCCCATTTACCTGCATGCGTTGATTGATTGGCTTCAGGAATTTGCCTCGCCACCGCCAGCATCAATGCAATCGCATGTTCGGCAGTCGTAATTGAATTACCAAACGGGGTATTCGTCACAATGATGCCTTTGCGCGAAGCAGCCGGTATATCGACATTGTCGACACCAATCCCGGCGCGTCCGATCACCTTGAGTTTAGTCGCTGATGCAATCAGTTTTTCCGTGACTTTGGTCGCTGAACGAATTGCCAGGCCGTCATATTGCCCGATTATTTCAAGCAGCCTCGCTTTGTCTTTGCCAACCTCAGGTAAAAAGTCGACTTCAACACCATTATTGCGAAAAATTTGAACTGCCGTTTCAGATAATTTGTCAGATACGAGTACTTTAGGTGCCATAATGGCCTCCTGATTATAATTGTTAGTGAGATGCCGGGATGTCTCCCAAACTTTATGATTTAGGCTGCTATTGTCAGGCTGGCCTTTTGCATTTCAAATGCCCATCCAAGCCAGGTCATCAGCTTTTCGATATCGTCGGCCTCGACAGTGCCACCTGTCCAGATCCTGAAACCGGCCGGTGCATCACGGTAAGACCCGATATCCAGCGCTACTTCTTCCGCCGCAAGCAAAGTGCAGATAGATTTTGCAAATTTTGCCTGTTCATCGGCACTCAATGCAACAATGAATGGATCAGTGATCATCAGACAGACAGAAGTATTGGATCGCGTTTCAGGCTCAACTGCGAGAAAATCAATCCAGTCGTATTTTGCAACATAGGCATTGATCGCCTCAAAGTTTCGATCTGCACGGCCTATCAGGCCATCAAGCCCACCGACTGATTTCGCCCAGCCTAAAGCATCCAGATAATCTTCCACACACAACATTGAAGGGGTATTGATCGTTGCACCCTCAAAAATTCCCTCGATCAGTTTACGATCATCTCCTTTGCCTTTTGTCAGCCGGAAGATTTTTGGCAACGGCCATTGAGGTGTATAGGATTCCAGTCGCTCGACAGCCCGTGGCGATAAAATCAACATGCCGTGGGCTGCTTCCCCCCCCAGCACTTTTTGCCAGGAAAATGTAACAACATCCAGTTTGTGAAAATCAAGCTCTTGAGCAAAAGCAGCAGACGTTGCATCACAAATCGTCAGGCCTTCGCGGTCGGATGGAATAAATTCTCCATTTGGAACACGCACGCCGGAAGTTGTGCCGTTCCAGGTAAATACAACATCACGCTCAAAATTGATTTGGCTCAAATCCGGCAATTCACCATAGGGAGCCTCAATGGTGCGAACATCGTCAAGGTTCAGTTGATTACAGACATCACTGACCCATCCCGCGCCAAAACTCTCCCAGGAAATCATATCAACTCCGCGTTCTCCCAAAAGGCTCCACAATGCCATTTCCATCGCACCCGTATCGGATGCAGGCACAATCGCGATACGATAATCGTCAGGAACTTCAAGAATTTCCCGCGTCAGATCAATTGCTTTTTTAAGTTTGTTTTTACCGGCTTTTGCCCGGTGAGACTGCCCGAGGGCAGCGTCTTTTAGTTTTTCCAGTGCCCAGCCCGGTCTTTTGGTGCAGGGGCCAGAAGAAAAACGAGTATTGGCCGGGCGTTGCCCGGGCCTTGGTAATGCGCTCATAATAAGCTATCCTTACAGATAGTTGCCCCTCGTTGGGGAGGGGTGTCCCACCCCGGCACCTATAGGAATCCTTTAAGAACCGCAAGTCTTATGTGCAGAAAAACGTTTTGCTCACAAACTGCTCGCACCCGATATCCACTGAAATTACAATCATTAGGGTTTCAGATATTACAGACCAAGGTTCAGACTGTATGGTTGGAATGCATTGTTATCGTATGAATAAGCACAATAATGATTGTATTTTGAATTGGATCAAATGAGCAAGTTTTACAAAACCAATATGGATTTTGAGCTGTTTTTCCCGAAAACAAATCGATAAACTGATCGATCACCACTATCCTGGAAAAATTAATCAATGGTGGGATACCAAAAAAAAATAAACGCCGGCAGAACATTAATTCTGCCGGCGTTAATGACTATTCGCTGGAATTGATTATCAACGCATC
>JAAENI010000185.1 GCA_024224595.1 Hyphomicrobiales bacterium | reverse complement strand
GTTCGCGCAAGGCAGATTCGAGTTCTTTGATTTCAGCCAGTTGAATTTGCAATTGCTCATTTACGTTTTTCAATGACATTTCGGCCTGCACTCTTTTAGTGATATCGCGGCAGATGGCTCCATACAAATTACCGCTGCTGATTGTGATTGGAAATATGGATATCTGAACCGTCTTGTGGTTGCCAGCTTTATCCTGTATGGCAAATTCTTGGAGCGTACCAATCCAATCTGTATCGCCCCGTGCCAGGATATTGATCGCGCTATCCTTGAGCTGGTGGATTTGCGCCGCTGAATTCTGCTCTTCAGGTACACTGAGATAGACGAATTCCCACAATTGTTTGCCGAGCATCTCTTCTCGCGAGAATCCGAAGATATTGGTTTGGGCGGCACTCCATTCAATGATTTTGAAATCACCATCCGTAATCAGGATGCCGTCGTTGGATTGACTGATCGTGGCCCGGAACTTTTCTTCGCTCTCCCGCAGCGCCATCTCGGCCTGCTTACGCTCGGTGATATCTTCAAAAGTTGTATAGACCTGATATGGTTTGGTTTGGTTTGGTTTGAATTGCGGCATCGCATTGACATTTACCCAGCGGTGCATTTCACTGCGTGGGTTAAAAACTCCTATGATTACATCTCTTACGGGTTCCCCTTCTTGCAGCGAAATCATGGCGGGGTGGGTTTCTCCTGGAAAATCAGAGCCGTCTTCGTGAATCGT
>JAAENI010000184.1 GCA_024224595.1 Hyphomicrobiales bacterium | reverse complement strand
TTATCATCATGCATACAATCATTAATATGTGCATAACCAGCCAGATAGCCTAAATAAGCCAGAAAAGAGTGGCTGCCGTTCAACATCCGCAATTTCATCTCTTCAAATGGCAAAACATCTTGTACTAGCTCAACTCCAACTTTTTCCCACTCAGGTCGGCCATTAACGAAATTATCTTCAATCACCCATTGCCTGAAAGGTTCGCAGGCGACGCCTACTGAGTCATGGACCCCACCTAATTGGTGGGTTATTTTGTCCAGTGTCTCTGGTGTAACGGCAGGCACAATGCGGTCAACCATCGTCGATGGGAAGCTAACGTGATCCTCAATCCATTGTGCCAGTTCCTCACTTTGCAGTTTGGCTAAGCCCAGGATCACATTACGGGTTACATGACCGTTATCTGGCATATTGTCACATGACATCACCGTAAAGGCGGGTAACTGGCGCTCGCGGCGTAAACGCAGTGCCTCAACAATCACACCCGGTGCTGATTTTGGAGATTGGGGATGGGCGATATCATGCAGGATACCAGGATGATTTTCTTCGAGTTTTCCGGTTGAGGGTTGATGGCAATAGCCTTTCTCCGTAATGGTTATTGAGACAATGGCAATATCTGGCTCTGCCATGGCTTCCAATACCGTATTGATACCATCAATTTCACCGTGAATGGCTCGCCGAACAACGCCCACCACCCGACTCGACCAGCCTTCAGGGGCCATTTCGGCAACCGAATAAAGGCGGTCTTGCGCATTAAGATCGGCAATTTGCTGCTCCCCACCCATCAGATTCACTTCGCAAAAACCCCAATCACTGCCAAATTGTGCCGCTAATTGATCG